>JAJNQF010000195.1 GCA_021154945.1 Sphingomonas sp. | reverse complement strand
ATCGCGCTGATTGTACCAATGACGCTGTCAGCGGTACTGATCGGGCGCGCAGGAAGAGAGACGCGGGGCCGCAGCTTACGCGAGCTGGAAGCAACGGCTTAGCTTTCGGCTCGATATAGGCCTGCAGAGTGTCCTCAGCGGTCAGATGTGTGAAAAACCAGTCGCAATCACGACTGTACAACAAACAGGTGTTTTGCGTCTCCGGCGCGACCTTGCCAGTGCTTAGGCCCCGCGACGGATACGGTTAGAGCGGTGACCGCTCCGCGCATGAGAGCTTGATTAATTATCGTCGATCAGGAGTTTGGAGCAAGCCCGGCAAGATGCAAACGGTCGCTGGCGTCGGCGTCAGCGAAGGAGCAAATTTGCCAAGGTCTCGGATGGTAATTAGGAATGCGTATTCCCGGGTTCATTTTATGTATCGGTCTCAAATAGATGGTTTAGCGCGACCTGATATTGCCAGCGACCAATCAAGTACCTAGATGCGCCTCCAGAAATGGAGACTTCTATGCCCGACACTACCCTCGACCTGAACCCCGTTGAACTCGCTACGGAATTGACAATCGCCTGGTTGGCCAATCCCAACACGCGTACCAATGCTGACGACGTTCCAGCCTTCCTGAACAAGATGTATGAAACTGTTTCGGTGCTGGTCGGTGGAAACGTGACCGCTGCTGAACCCGAAGCATCTGCTCAAGAATACACCCCGGCAGTGACGGCTCGTAAGTCGCTTGCCAGCCCTGATCACATCATCAGCATGATCGATGGTAAGCCGTATAAGACGCTGCGCCGTCACCTCGCGACTAACGGCATGACGCCCGTGGAGTATCGCGAGCGTTATGGCCTGAAGGCTGATTACCCCATGGTCGCTCCTACCTATTCGGAAGCACGTCGTACGATGGCCAAGAGCATTGGACTGGGTCGCAAGCCTGGCCAGACGAATGTAGCCAAGGCAGACGCAAAGCCCGCTTCGGCTCCGCGCAAGCGCAAGACCGAAGAAGCAGCGGCGGAATGATTTAGGGACTGGCTTCTCAGGGAACGGGGAGCCAGCCATTTATGGTGCGTGTAGATCAGCCGCATGCGGCTAAGCGACATTCTCTTCCGCGCTAATTGCCTCTTGTTCTGGTGCTGGCAAATGCCGGTATAACGTCGCGATCGAGACGCCGATGGTTGGGGCTATTTCGCGGGCAGTCATCCCCGAGGATAAAAGTTTCCGCGCGGCCTCGAGGCGTTTGGGTGTCATTACTGTCTTCCGGCCACCTACCCTGCCCTCACGCCGGGCGACGATCAACGCAGCCGTCGTGCGCTCACGTACCAAGTCACGCTCCATCTCGGCCATCGCCGCCATGATATGGAAAACGAGTTTCCCAGCTGTGCCTGCGGTATCGATCCCGTCAGTAATCGATTTTAGCCCGATCCCCCTCGCCGCCAGATCGGACGCGAGGTCGATCAGTCCCTTCATGGTACGGCCGAGCCGGTCGAGCTTCCATACTACAAGGATGTCGCCGGTTCGCGCATGGGAAAGCGCGTCGGCTAAGCCGGCGCGGTCGGCTTTTGCTCCGCTGGCCTTATCCGAGAAGGTTCGCTCGCAACCCGCACTGCGCAGCGCTTCGAGCTGCGGGGTCAGATCCTGTTCCGGGGTCGACACTCGGGCATAGCCGATCAGCATGAAGCATTCTCAGAACTCATGTCCGACGCCTATCATGTCGAGCTCCAATCGCGAAAGTGTTTTGAGACGCTGGCATCGACTGCTAAAGGTTCTCACATGATGGCGCATCAAAAACGATCCTTTTTGAGAAAGGCCGTAGCGTCCGTCGGCGTCGACCGACTTCGGCCCCCCGGCGTCACGCGCTCCTTGACGTGAACCGGTCGGCCAGGAGGCCTGACAGTTCCTCCACCGGGCCGGTGACCCCGCGGTAGATCACAGTTTTGCCGACCTTCTCGGAGGTCACCAGTCCGGCCCGCGACAGAATGGCCAAGTGGGCGCTCATGGCGCTTGGCGCGCTGTTCGTTCCGGCGGCCAGATCGCCGGAGGCGACCCCTCCCGGCAGCGCTTCGACCAGGCGGGTGTAGACGTCGAAACGCGTCGCTTGCGAGAGCGCCGACATCACTTGCATGGCCTTCATGTTTTCCACTCTCCCATTGTAGGCGGACTCGCCGCCCCGGCAACCCGGATCACCGCTTATAGCCGCGAATGCCTTTTTATTACAACGTTTCGTGTATTGTTGTAATGAGTTTGAACTTCGCTTATATCGTGCGGGCCGGCGCATCACCGCCTGTGTCGGCCGATGGGAACGAGGCGGTAATGGAGCAGTACCATGAGCATGATCGTGGCTCGAGCCGACCAGTCCCCTCCTCCCGTCTTCGTCGGCGATCACGACTTCGACCAGACCGCCCCTCTCCTCGACCCGCTCGATGCGGACGGTCCGGGGGACCAGGTGGTCGTCACTACCCGCCGGGCCATCTGTCGCGTCGCGCTGGTCGCCTCGGAAACCGCAGGCCGCTTTCAGCGCGAAGACGTGAAGTACGACCCAATGTCGTGGATGCTGGCACCGAGACGGCTCTTCAACGGCAACACGGCCATCGATGCCTGTCTCCAGCGCGACGATTGTCTTCGCGGCATTCTCGTGCACGGGCTTGGGCTTGGCCTGGACGTTGAGCGTTCCGCCATCGACGCCCTCATGGCGGAGGATGACGACGACTTCGACGACCACGAGTCCGAGTATCTCTACGGCGACCGGCTGGGTTCGACCGGTCGTGGCGGTCGAGGCGGCTCCGGGCGTTCGACGAAGCTTCGGCTGTACACCGCAACGATCGCCGACACCCGCGACAACGCCATGTTCCAGGCATTCCACGCCTCGGTGGCGCGCAACGCCACCGAAGTGAGAAGCCGCCTTACGCGGCGCCTGGGCGCCGAACTGGCGGAGGTGGCCGACATCCGTCTCGGCCTTCACGAAGGAGCGCCCCTCGTCGTCGCGTTGGTCCCCACCCCGGTAGTGGAGGTGATCCGTCAGATGCAGCGCGACTGCGCGTCGCCTGGCGCTAGGACCTTCGCGGTCGACATCCAGCAGAACATTCAGGCCTAGCACCGAGAGGGCAGGTCCTTCGTAGCCGGCGCGAGTAGGCGACCGGTACTCCCGAGGAGATCGAAATGAGCATCAAGCTTGCAGTCGACCGCGCCCCCGCGGTCGAGGACGGAGTCGTGCGCGTACTGCACCCCCTGCGGATCCGTGAGGGTTCCACCGGCGAGGGTGAAGGTCGCGGCTCGTACATCGGCATCGGCGTCGATGTGGAGACGACCGGGTTGGATCCGAACACGGGTGGGATCATCGAACTCGCGCTTCGCCGTTTCCGCTACGATCGCGACGGCGTCGTCACCGACATCGACGAGGCCTTCGAGTGGCGCGAGGATCCCGGCACGCCGCTCACGCCGGAGATCCAGGCGCTCACCGGGCTCAGCGACGCCGATCTGGTCGGCCGCGAGATCGACGAAGACGCGGCAACCCGTCTCCTGGGTTCGGCGAGCTTCGTCGTCGCGCACAACGCGAAGTTCGATCGTCGCTGGGTCGAGAACCGTCTGCCGGGGGCGCGCGGTCTCAACTGGTGCTGTTCGATGGCGCAGGTCGACTGGAAGACCAGGGGCTTCGACGGCAAGGTCCTCGGGTATCTGCTGGTCCAGGCGGGCTACTACCACTGCGGGCATCGTGCCTCCGCCGACGTGGACGCCATGATCCAAATCCTGCGCCACCGCGACGCGGCCGATCGGCCGGCCCTCGCCGAGATGATCGAGACCGGCGCCCGGCCCGGCTGGATCGTGCGGGCCAAGGGTGCCGACTTCGGGGTCAAAGATCTTCTGAAGGAGCGGGGATATCGCTGGTCCTCCAACGACAAGGTCTGGTGGCGCGAGATCGAGGACGCCCGGCTCGTCGAAGAGCAGTTCTGGCTCGCCGGCCACGTCTACGCGGTGGAGGCCAAGCCCAAGGCGATCTGCCCGGACCTCGAGCGCGTGACCGCCCGGAACCGATTTTTGTGAGGTGGCGGTCACGCACCTTGCCGACCGGGTCGCCGATCCGAAACCTGCCCGGGGAGATCACGATGATCCGGAAGCGGGTCGAGACGGACGGAGGGGTCATAATAATCCGAGGTGTTCGCATGCGGGCGTCGCTGCTTGCCTTTCGGCGCCGGCACGCCCCCTACCCGGACGCCCCCGCGCATCACGAAAAGTCAGGCAGGGAAACGCAGATGAAGGTCAGGAAGACGATCGAGACCACCGGCGGAGTCATAATAGTCCGCCGCGACCTCGCCCGTCCGCGGGGCGCCCACAACGGCTCGGCCGCAGCTTCACGGCCCGCCCCCCCCTCGCCCAACGCAGGGCATCCAGTTCCATCACCGAAGGAGGAGAAAATGGCCAAGACGCCATCACGGCCCGCATCGAAGAAGAGCCGAAACCCGAAAGCCGACCCGGCTTTGGTGCCTGTTTCGGCAAGCCCCAGCGAGATGATCAGGGTCGGCGGACCCGCCGTGCCCGTCCTGCGCGATGGCGACACGACCCTGGTCGTCGACCGTCCCTACGTCATGCGCGATCGCACCATCCATGCGGACGAGATCTACTTCGTCGAGGATGCCAAGCCGAAGGAGGGACCTTGGCTGGGCGAAGCCGACAAGGTCGCCTGGCGCGACGCCGCGACCGGCTACGAATGCATCATGATGCGGTCGACTGACGGTGGCTATCTCGGCGGTTACGTCGGCGTCCCGTCCCTGCATCCGCTCTACCGGTTCGATCACGAGGCGCTGCCGCAGGACCTCGGAATCGAAGTCCACGGGGGTCTGACCTATTCTAAGGTTTGCGAGGATGGTCCAACTCCGGAACGAAAGATCAGACGGGAGGCCCACCGCATCTGCCATGCGCCCGGTGGGGCTGTCCGGTTCGACCCCATGGTCCACGCGACCGGGTACCGCGTGCAGGACGCGCACGCCTGGTGGTTCGGCTTCGAATGCAACCACCTGTACGATTACGTGCCTGGCGACGATCCCCGGGTCGCAAGGTTCATGGAGGCCGAGGTGGGCACGGTCTACCGGGACGACGCATACGTCGTCACCGAGATCCTGAACCTTGCCGCGCAACTGCGCGCGGTCGAGGACGGCATGCCGATGCCGCCCCGGGAGGGGCCGCCGCTTCCGCCGATCGGCCTCGAACTCGATCAGGGAGGTTGACGATGGACACGCGGACCAAGGGCGGTGGAACCCTGCCATGGGGCTGGTGGCTGCGCGCCAGCACGCGCGGCCTCGAGGACGACAACGGCATCCATTGGCAGACCGTCCGCGAAGCCTTCTGGCAGGGCAAGCTCGGCTTCCCGGAATCGCACTTCGCAAAGGAGCAGCTCGAGCTGCTCCTCCGCGTACTTACCGCCATCGGGTCCAGGTGGTCGAACGGAGGAGAGAACCGGCATGATCTCTTTGGCGGAGACATGCTGTTTTGGCGCTTCTACCTCGGCTGGTTGTCCTCCGTAGGCCTGCTGGCGAAGGAGGGTCGGCTCG
This sequence comes from Sphingomonas sp., assembly GCA_021154945.1. Classification (GTDB taxonomy): domain Bacteria; phylum Pseudomonadota; class Alphaproteobacteria; order Sphingomonadales; family Sphingomonadaceae; genus Sphingomonas. Next base: position 17,288 of record JAJNQF010000195.1, on the reverse strand, counting down.
GGCTCGAAGCACCTCTCACGGAACTCGGATCGTCCGTCATGTTGATGCTGCAGGCAACCCGCGATCCCGACTGGGTGGATCTGCCCATGGAAGCCGTCGTGGACGCCGTTCGACATTCGGGCCGGGATGCGCCGGATGAGGCGCGTCGGAGGGCACTCTCCGCGTTCGAGCGCGAGGTCGCGGGACGTCCGCATGTCTTCGCTCGCGAACAGATCCATAGATCGCATCTGATCACGCTGACCGGCGTGGCGGTCGGTGCACGATTGCCGACGCGCAGGATCACGTGGTCGCAATCGTTTACCGACGAGAGTGCTCGGGACGACTTCTTCGGCTGGCTGGCGGAAAGGACGGACCGATGGGACGACTGGGGGCAGTTGGCATATTCCAAAGGCGCCAAGAGACTTACCGAGCATTTCCTGACGCTCGTTATCGGAGCCGGAGTCAAGCCGTCCTGAGTTAGCATGACCAAATCGTAGGCAGTTGCGACGAGTTTCAACTTCGGCCGCATCCCCTTCGGCGAAACGATCGACAATGACCCACGCCAAACCCGTCGCTCCGACCGAGCGGCGATGAACCACGAAGGTAAAGCAAACACGGCCTTCGGGGTTTTCCACGTCAAAGCACGATACGCCTCACGCGCCGCCCGAGCGATCTAGACGGCCCTGACGCCAACAGGCGATGGTCGGACGAGAAGCCGCCCGGTCAGGTTTGACGACGGTCCGATCCGAGCCGGGGTTCCTTCCTTCTACTAAAGAAGAATCTAGAATCAGATTGTTGTAGTGATTGGCGCGTGGATAGCGGCGTTCTCCAAGCCGTCCCTGAATCGCTCACAGGTTTTCCCACAGCACCTACAGCTTTCGGCGTTTATTACCGGTCATAATCGTTGCTGGCGAGGGGGGCCTGGCGGGCGAGCGAACGGGCAGTGCTTCTGATGTTACGCCTGCAATATCGGAGGCAGGTACTCGTGGAGATGTACGTCACGCATCGCGGCGGCCCGGAGGAGATCGAACGGATACGCCGAGCAGGCTCGTCATGCCTGGAAGTCGATCTGAGCGGTATCTCCAGGCAGGCAACCCGCGAGGAAGTGGAGGACGCTCTTTTACGCAGCGCGCGTCGATACTGACTGAACAATCCTAAGCTCGACCTGGCCGCACACCGGTTGGGCTCGCAAATCCGGCGGGAACGCCTCGAAGCGGAAGAAGCATTGCGGGCGGCGGCGCAACTTGAGGGACGGCGCCTGGACGGACTGGCGCAGACTTTCGCGCGTCTTGGCGCCGCAAGGACGTCCGTGGCGGGGCGACCGACGAAGGCGATGATCGCGTTAACGGAGAACGGGTTCGGCGAGCATGTCGGGAAAGTCGGGGAGGGGCAGTTCTGCTTCCGGCGCTCTGCGACGGAATGGCAAGCGTGCGTTGTCGACCACTTCGTTATCCGCCCGTTTGGGCTTGGTATCGTCGGCCGTTTCGACTTCGCCTCGGCGGACGTGCTTACTCATCTTCGAGGACGAGGCCTTTGCGCTCCTGCGGTCCCGAGCTTCATCGCGAGGGAGGACGAAGCCAAGCTGGTCAAACGGCTGCCGTGGTTCCACTCGCCGTACCAGGCAGTCATCGCTTACCTCGAGTATCTGGAAGCTGAAGGGGTGATCCACCGCGTACGGAAACGGTGGTCGGTAACAGATCATGCCGCAGACGAATGGGCGGACCGCGTTGCGATTGCGCAGGAGAACCAGAAGCGCAAAGTGGAAGTGCGTCGAGCGGTTGAAGCCATTCTCCGGTCGTTGCCTGAGCGAAAGATCGCATCGTTCGATCTCGGATGTTGGTGGTCGCTGCTGCATCCCACGATAGGCATCTCGCTTGCAGAAGCTCTTGACCACCAAGATCCGCGATTCTCAGAACTCGCGAATTTGGTCGGTCGGGTGGAGGCGATGCTCCTCCATGAAGGAGCGATGGTAACGGATGCGGTGGGCCTTCCGATCGCAGCGGCGGTCGATCGCGAGATCGTGGCGCGCCAGGAACTGGCCGAAGCGAAACGGCTTGAGGCTGAAGCCCTATCCCTCAAGGAAGGTGATGAGCGTGCACAGCGTCTGACGACCATGGCTTGGCAGGCGCTTGGTATCGAAGCGGGCGACTGGCTCGTCGCGACGGCGTCCACCCTTGGTTCGTCGCCAGTTGCGTCAGCCAGAATTTCGGAAGCTGGCCTCGCCCAAGCTTGAGCCGCCTTCTCCCTCACCGTTCGGCAACGCGATCAGAAGCGAGCAGTCGAGCGATTGCAGAAGCGGCTGCTAGAGATCGCGTCGGGAATGCCACGCCCGGAACGCGCCCGATTGATCCTGACGAGCCCCAATCGAGATTGGCGGGTCAGCATCCGATGACGTTCTGCGTCGACGAACGATCGTTGGAGGAGCTACGCAGATGGTTGGTGAAAGTGATGCATAGTGCCACCGGCCGCGTTGCTCGCTGACATCAGAGGCACTGGGTGGAACGGACAAAGGCCAAGCCCGAACGCCGCATTGAGGCAGGGAAAAGAAGCGGGCGTCAGATGTCCGAAATCGTCCAAAACAACCGTCCGGTTGCCGTACGGAAGCGACGCCAAACGCTGGTAGGTGCCATCGAGATAGAAAGGGCGTCTCGGCAACGCTCGGCATGCCTTAGAGCCACATCTCCTAGCGACCGCTCATCTGCAAGATTGAGCGGCTCATGCTGGAATATGACAGACCGTGACGGCCCAAGCTAACGATATATCCAGCTTGCCGAGGGCGGCGGCGTTTTTCCAAACTAACTCGGGGTCAGATACAGAAACTACCAAGCTAAGACCTGCTCAAAAACGAGTTGCCCGATCAAATAAGGTGAACTCAACAGGACCACGCTGCTGCTTGGTCCCCCGCCAGCGAACCTGCGCGGGTCTCACCGGCGACGAAGCGGTGAGCCACGGATCGCGATTGGCGACCAAGGAACCTTTGGAGGGGGCGTAATGGTGAGAAGCCGTCAGGTCATCTGCACTGATGGTGGGGAGGGCCACCGAAACTCCCCAAACGCCGATCCCTCCGTGCTTCCCAGTATTATCGGCAGCGGAGCAGCAGGCCGACTTGGAGACAGACTGGGAAGAGCTCAGCGCGTCGGCTCATGGGTAAGGCTGTCGGTCCGACCAATAAGCTGTTCGTCGGACGTCTTCCACCGCCTTCGATCGACGTCGAATGCTAGGCTTTCCAACTCCGGGCATCGGCGGGGCGCGGACAGCTCGGAAGAAAGGAAATCGGGTTTTTTCCCGACATTGCCGTTCGTCTTGTGATCCCGACGCGCGGCCTTGCGGAGGCCACCAGCACCGGGTGAACAATTCGTAATTCCTGCATCTGAGACTTAGATCGGTACGATGAAGGATCGAGTGAACCTCAAGCTGCGGCGCTACATGACCCAGGACGAGGTCCGGCGGGGTCTAATGCAGCTGCGCGCCTACCGTGGCAGCTACGTCGGCGACGGGCTTTTCGACTGGTTCGAAGAGACGGGCCTGGTGCGACCGGTCCTCAGGCTGGCGTGGTCCGAGCCCGTCGCGCGGCGCTGGTGGCGCGAGGGTCACGAATGGGCGGGCCAGATGCGCGATCCCGTGGAACCGGACGGCGAGCGCCTGGATGCTGCCGAGGCGTTGCACCGCGCTCTCGACCGCGTGGGCATCCGGGGCGCGTACGGCGACGCGCCTCACCCATTCGACGACCCTGAGCCCCGCTGGATGCAGTTTCTCCAGCGCGAGTCCGATCAGGTGTTCGTCCGCCGTGATCGGCGGCGCTATCCGGTTGGCAATGATCACGACCCCATCGTCTTCGACCGCGGACACGTTCGCGACTACTATTCGGCGTGGCAGGTGCTCGCTGCGGCCGAGGTGGCCGATATGGGAATCTCCTTCCGGCTCGACATGACCGACGACGTCGTCGCCACCGATGCGCGGGCTGCTCTGCGAGATGGACGCGCGCCGGACGGCCCCGGTTACGAGCTCTTCGACCCGACGCGCGCGCTGATGGGTCTGCGCGAACATCGAGCGGTGCTAGACGCTGCCGTGCGTTCGGCTGAGGAAGGAGAAATCTCCTTCCTCAGGGCGGCGCGGGGCCTCGGCGGCGGCCGGATCCGGTTGGGCGAGACCGAGCAGGCCCAGTATCAACTCGACCTTGTCGCGGCGGCCCGCGAGGCGATGTCCCGGCACGGCGTAGGACAGGACGAGGTGGTCGCGGCCTGCCGCTTCCTCGCCGAGCGCTGGATCGAATGGGAGCGGGAGGGCCGCCCCTTGATCGCGGAGGCGTATCGCATCCATCTCGCCGCCGCCGTCCGCATGCTGCAGCTCGCGCTTGATCTCGACTTCGAGCGTATCGCGGAGCTGGTCGGACCTGGCGGCGCGCCCGACGGTCTGTTGAGGGAGGTATGGCCCGACTGGGCGGCCGAGCAACGCAAGCGCGTCATAATGACGCTACGTCCATACTTGCCCACCGAGGGACCGGGCGCGGTGTCCGACGATGAACTCGCCGCTTTCGCGGGCTTCCTCGAGGCCGAGCGTCAGGACGCGTTCTTCCTCAGGCTCGCTTCGTTCGAGGCGAACGCCTTCAACAGCGACGCACCGTCACCCATGAACGGGATGGCCAGCGACCTGCAGGGCATGGCGGTTGCGGTCGAGCACGTGGTCAGGGCGATGGGCGCGACCGGCAACCAGCTCTACGAGATGTTCAAGAAGCTCTGGAGGGGCACCGCAATCGAGCCGCTGTTGAAGGCTAACGCGCCCCTCGCCCGCAACGGCGCGATGATGCACGACTGGCCGCTGCTCAAGTCGCGCATTGCCGCACTCGCCGCAGCCGGCGCGGATAGTGCCGCCGCCGCCGCTATGGTCATGGCGCACCGCGTCCGTGGTGCGGTGCATGTGCCGGTACCGGAGGAGGACCAGATGGAGATGGAACGTATCTTCATCGAGGTTATGGCGTCGGCTGCCATGACCCATGCCCATGTCGGGCGCAGTGCCGCCGTGTCGGTTGCGGCAAACCCGTCGCCCGCGATCGGTGGGCCGGAACCGGACGGTGGGACGTGCGAGGTCGGCTCACCGCCACCATGACCCCGCAAGCACTCGCCGCGCCTGACACGGGGAGCAACGGGCGCTGAAGATGCCGTGCTCGGTGCGCGCCTAAGTCGAGGGAAAGACGGTGCGGTTCTACGAGTGCGGGAGGCTTCGCCGGTATTCGGTGGCATTGTCATGCCAAATGCACAGGTCGCGAACAGTCAGTGCGGTTCACTCATCTGTGGTCTCTCCACGAAGCGTGTATCAGATCACCTCTCTCAAAATCGATGGGTCCTGACTTTAAGATGATGCCTGCTCTCCGATCAGCTTGCGGACCGCCTCGATGCGCTCCTGGCAATGCGCGGCGAGCACGTTGGCGCGTCTCACCAGCGGTTCGATCGCGTCCACGTCGGGTATCTGCCCTGGTTCCGGCTTCAACTTGGCGGCGATCGCCTGCAACTCGGCATAGGCATCCGCGAACCGCATGGGCGCCGGCTCGTTCGATCCTTTGATACTCGTACTATCGTTCATCCTGACGCTTCTCCTTGCTCGTTCGCATCGGTGTTTCTTAGAAGTATCCCCCCGTCACGCATCTCCGCCGTGATCAGACCCGTTACAATGACGGCGGCCACGCCGGTCAGCGGCACCCCCATCGGATCTCGTAGAATGGCGTAGCCGGCTGCGAGGACCGTTCGAGGATCAAGCGATTCCGCTCGTTCGCGGACGATCGCGATGGCTGACTGGCAGTCGTCCAGACTTCTCCCGGCGTACCGGATCGCTTCCTGGCCCAGGCCGGTCACCATCTCCCCCGCCAGGCTCGTCGAGCGTTCGGCGGCTTCGACGACGTCCCGGTGCACGCTGCCCACCTTGTCGGATGCGCTTTGGTGGACGGCCTCGAGCCTGGCGCTGATTTCACCGAGTGCTTTGCCCGATCCCAGTTCGAGTGGACGGATCGTGGTCTCGACCGATGAGGTGATGGATGCGCGCAGGTTTCGGACCGCTCGGTCAGCCAATTCCCGGCGCTGGCGCGCCGCCCCGCGAGCGCATTCAGCGGCCTCGTCGACAGCCGTCCGCATCCCCTCGAGTAGTGCGCGAGCACCGGGTTCGAGCGCGGTCGCCGTCGTACGAACGGTCGTCTCTGCGATGCGCACCGTATCCCGAGCGTGCCGGTCGATCGCCGTTCGGACGGAGGTGACCGCGCTTCGCGTGTCGTCGAGGAGCGTGCGCGCACCGGGCTGCAGTCCGGTAGCCGTGCTCCGAACGCTCGCTTCCGCCAACCTTACGGTCTCCATGCCGTCACGGTCGACGGCGGTCCGTACCGCGGCCACGGCTGACTCATGACGACTCGCGATCTGGGCCGCCCGCGTCTGGATCGCCTCCTGCGCACGCTGCCCATCGAGTGCGGCGCGGGTGATCGTCGATGTGATGTGCTCGACTACCTTCGAGGGCGTATCGCAGGGAATGCAGGATATCTCGTCGAGGAGGTTGCGGTCGCGCTCATGGCCTATGCCGGTCATGACCGGCACGTTCATGCGACAGACCGCTTCGGCTAGCTTCTGATCGACCAGCCAGGCGAGATCGGCCGAAGCACCTCCTCCTCTGATGATCGCCACCGCGCACTGTCGGGTCGCCTCGACGCTGCACGACCGGTAGATGCCGCGGAGAACGTCGACGATCCTCGACGGTGCGTCACGGGTCTGGAACGGCACCTCGTGGTACACGAACTCGGCCAGGCCCGCGCCTGCGAGCCGATCGGCCGTAGAACGGAAGTCCCCGAGGCCCGCGGCCCCCGCCGGCGCGATCACTGACACCCGAACGAAGTCGGCCGGCAGCGGAAGCGACCTGTTCCGGTTCCAGATGCCCGTGTCCTGCAGATGCTTCCTGATGGACTGCGCGCGCGCGTTCAGATCGCCCAGTGCGAAGGTCAGGTCGACGTCCGTGACGACGATCTGGAACCCGAACGTCGGGTGCAGACTGCTCTGGAGTCTGACCAGGACCTGCGAGCCGGCCTCCAGCATCAGGCCGGCTGCTCTGAACTCTCGATCGATGCGCTGCTACGCCGCCGACCAGCAGCCGCCCTGAACCCTGGCGATCTGCTTGCCGTCGCGATCGAGCTCGATGAATTCCATTCGCGTGAAGCGGTCCGTGACCTTGAGCGCGTGGAGTTCGCATCGGACCCAGGAAGAGGGTACGCGCCTTACGACCGCAGACACCTCATCGAGGTAGGCCCTGAGTCCGACCGATGCATTGGGCACGGCGACATCGGCGTTCGACGGCTTCGTTTCGAGCATCATGATCTACTCGCTCGGGACCGTCGCGATGTGCACGTCGTCAAGGTCGCGACGTGCAGCAGGCTAATCAAGGGACGACCAGCCGCAGATCGTGTTCCTGAACGCATCCACGCCTCTACCCGATGGGATTCGAACGGCAACGTTCCGCGACCACTCACCTTTTTCCGGCTCTTCTGGTTCTCCGCATCTCGAGAACGGCATCGAACGCCGGAACCGCGTGCGTCCTTTCGAAGCCGAACTCGAGATGCCGCAGTTTGGACCTTTGGACGGTGGCGGCGGCGGTCTTCGGTTTCAGCAGATGTCGGGCGCACAACTCGCTGCTCGTCACGACCCGGCCCGACAGCTCGATCACGTCGCCTCGATTGAACAACCAGGCGCGCCGCCGCTCTCCGGCCTTGTACCGTTCGATGATCGAGCGGCTGCGCAACGGGACGTTGAGGATGTCGCACGCATCGCCTTGGTTGATGGTGTTCGCGAACGGGAACATGTGCCAGTCCGAACGGTCGAACCGGATCAGTCGGATGGCGTCCATGTCCCCCCGGGCCACGCAGATCTCGCGGATGACGCGTCCGTTCCCGCCCAGAGCGAATGGCCATCTTCCTTCGACCAGGCCACGAAGAACCGCAGCCCAAGGCTTCTCGCGCCCTCCTATCCCGCGCATCACCGTCGTGAGCGGGATCGGATCATCGACATCCTCCAGAGTGACGGCGGACTCGCGCAGCGAACGCTCGAACGACTCGATGCTGCGCGGATCGATCCTGAGTCCGGTCCGCAGGGTCCGCTGCGGGGCCTTGGCCCACGAGATCTCATCCGTGGCGCAGAGTTGTTCGACACCGTAGCACGGCAGGCCGATCTGCTTCTCGACGACTGCGGGAGACGGCCATTGCGTCGTGGCGGCGAGCGCGACGAGTTCGGTTCGGCTGTAGCCCGGCAGGATCTCGCCGCGACGTATGACGAAGTGGCACTCGAGATGGCCGGCGACGCGGGCCGCGCGGATCTTCGACTTGCCGACGCACAGTATCCGCTCCGCATCGTTGAGATCGACCAGATCGATGGGTGGACCACCCTCATCGAGGGTGATCGATCGCCGGATGCTATCGAGCGCCTCCCCGACGGGAACGGCGATCCCCGGAGCATAGTCGCGACTGAGCACGCGGTAGAGCTTCTTAAGCGGATGGGAACGAGGAACCATCGCTCTGGGATCGCCGGCTTGCGCCAACGCCAGCCAGGGTGAATCCGGCCATAGCGGAAGCACGTCCGCCGCCCTGGCGAGTGCCCGGGCGAGGCGGATGGGTTCGTCCCGCCAAACGTTCTCCCGCGGGTTCGCCATGGTGGGATCGATGACGCGGGCCAGCAGAAGCGCCAGCTCGTAGACTTCCCCGGGATCGAGAACCGCGAGCTCGGTCGGAAGGCGCGCCATCGCCGTGGCACGCGCCTTCTTCTCGCCGAACAGGATGTCGGCGAGAAAGGACAGCCCCGGCTGCGCTTCCAGGGGCACGGCGTCAGCCGAGACCTCCCGCAGGTCCTCGCCGCATCCCTCGCACAGCACGGTGGTCGAGACGCTGGCCCACGTCTGTGCGGTGCCGCAGTCGCAGGTCGTACGGAGCGCCTGCCAGCCTTCGTTACAGACGGGGAAGGTCCGGACCAGCCAGGATGCCCGATAGAACGGCGTTTCGCCCAACCCGAGCGAGGCCGGCGCGAACCTGCGGAACTTCGTGTGCAGGTCGGTGGCCTTGATGGTCGATCCCAGATAGCGGATCGATCCGTTCCCCAGATCCTCGCCACGGAGCCGCTCGACCACGGGAAGGTCTTCGCCGAGGATCGTGGCCAGGCCCTCCACGTCGATGGACTTCCGCATGACGTCCACGGCCCGGTTGCGATGCACCTGCCCGACGTCGCGCAGGATGGTCGTGATGTTCGGCAGTTCGTACTCGATCGTGGTTCTCGCGATCCAGCTCAGCAGCGATTCGCGGTCCAGGGGACGCTGTGGATCACAGACGGCCTGAGCCTCGAAACCGTAGAAGAGGCGGCTCGGGGTCATGCGAGCCCCTCCACCGCGTTCAATCTGTCGTACAGCTCGTGCTTCACGAACAACCTGTTCACCGAGATCGCCAGATCGGACCGTTCGATCGTCCGAGCCTTGCGCTTCAGGACTTCGGTGAGGGCATCCTGTACGACCCAGTAGGCGTACCCGATCACGCCGTCGCAGGCGTCGAACAGGGCCTTCGCGATGTCTTCGCGACCGAAGCCCGAACGTTGGGTGAGGATGTCCAGGTCGACGATCCCCTTGTCCAGACCTTTGAGGAACCCCTTCCAGCACTTCTCCTGTTCCCCACTGTCCCACCGCAGGGGCCCGATGACGGAAGCATGCACCATGCGGCGTTCCCAGGCGTCATTTCGCGGCAGCTTCTCGATCTCGTCATCCGTGCCCATCACGACGACCGGACAGAGGCCGGCGTTGAGGATCTCCTTCACGGTGTTCATGAGCAGACGCGCCTGACCGCGGTCCACCGAATGGTTGAATTCGTCGATGATGATCAGATCGACGCCGCGCTTGGCGATCAGCTTGATCGCCCGGTTCTTGAGGTTCTTGGGGTAGCCCACTGCCCAGTACGGGTCTCCCAGGTCGCGCAGGAGCGAACTCCAGAGCGAGACGCTCTCTTCGACGTCCAGGGTGACGAGAAGAACCGGGCCCTTCTCCGCCGGCAGACCGGCGCGCGAGGCGGAGGACCGGACCATCATCCTGGCCGCCGTAGACTTCCCGACGCCCGGCGGCAGGCACACGCACATCCCGTCCTGCGCAGAACCGGGCGTGAGGAGGGAGCCTGCGAGGCGCAGGATGTCCATGTCCTTCACGAGGTTCGTCAGCACCGGGAGGGGGATGTCCTCCATGTTCTTGAACCTGGCCAGACCGACGGCGATGCGCATGGTCTGCTCGTATGGGCTTTCCGAGGGCCCGGGGGTGTTGGTGGCTGCGGTCATGTCTTGCTCCGGTTGCTCGTCAGTACTTTTCGAACGTGTTCAGATCGTCGTCGTCGTCGTCGTCGTCGTCGCGATCCTCGCCGTTGGCGCCTGAGGGCGAAGGGTCCGGCGAGGCCCCGTCCTCGACGGCGGAACCGTTGATTCCGTCCATTCCGGCAGGCTCCTGAAAAGCGTCAGGGATCGGAAGTGGCACCGCGTCGGCGTCGGTGACGTCGGCGTGCGCATCGTTCCTCCGAGAGCCCCGCTTCCGTCGCACGGGCCTTTCGAACGCGTCCGCGCGGTCGAATCCCAGGTCGTGTTCGACCTCCATGCCGGTGGGAGACGGTTTGACTTCGACCAGGTGGATGTCCCCGCCCATCATGTCCTTGATAACGGGCTGCTGCATGATCGCCGCGCGGGCGCGCTGCTCGGCGAGCTCCATCCTGGGCGAGATGCGCTTGAGTTCCGTCTCCGCGAGGCGGCGGATCTCGAGCAGGCGGCTTTCGCCGTCGGGATCGGCCATCAGCGAGTTCGCGCCGCGGTGGCGCAGCACGAGCTTGTGCATCGCCAGCGTCAGACCTGCAGTGTAGCGCTGCTTCTTCGCGGGCAGACGCCGGTACCTCTGGGCGACGGGATCGAACACGGACACGAACGCCATGTCGGTCGGGTCCCACTTGACCTTGGCGTTGAACCCCGGCTTCTTCCGGTTGCGCCGTTCGTGGCTGTGACGGGCATAGGCCTCCATCAGCAGAGGCGTCAGCTGTCGATCCGAATACTCGAGAAGTTCGTTGACGATGCCGCCGTTGTCGAGGACGCGATCGAGCGTCACGTTTCCGATCGCCCGGGCGAACTGTTCCTGATCCCTGGCGTGCTGCGGACCCCAACGGTTCCACTCCTCCACCCACACGTCCCGAGGCGTCCGTTCGTCCAGCCCCGTCAAGTCGGTGGTATGGTATTTGCAGACGGCCCGAGCCATTGCGAGCCGTCCCTCATGGAGGGTCACGAAGGTCTCCTTCGACGGGTCCATGTTGAACTCGCGCGCCAGCGCGACCTGCATCTTCGCTCCGGGCAGTTCGGCCGCGAACAGCGTCCGCAGCGTCTCATGCGTGCGTTCGACGAACGGCTTGTGCGTCGGCTGCCCCTCGCCGGCGTATATGACGTCCTGGACCAGATCCCCGTGGGCGTCCTCGACGGCCTGCGCGATCAGGTGCGCGGGATTGTCGTAGATGACGGACGACATGCGGCCGCCGATCGTAGCGAGTTCGGGGAACCGCTCGGCGTACTCCTTCGGCAGCGGCTTCATCTTCGATGCGTTCAGGATGTTCCGCATCCAACTCACCGTGGAAGGCGCGTCGAAGGAGAGGTCCCATGCGAGTATGCAGCGCGTGTAGACGTCGACGGCGATGACCCAGGTCGCCACACCCAGCGGAACGCGGTTGATCGAGTCGATGAAGAAGAAGTTCGGCGCGACGGTCTCGTCCTGCTGTACGATCTCGAGGAACCTGACGGGTTCCGCGGCGCCGCCTCCGCCCTCCCAACGCTGTTGGGCCGCCTGTGCCGAGTAGCGATGCTTGTACGAATTGCGGCTCTCGAGCCGCTTGACGAGTTGACGGAAGAACTCGGGATCGGCCGGTGCTATGGCGGCGTCCGGTTTCGGCCACACCCGCTCCCCGTCATGCATGATGAGCGCCTTGCCCTCGTTGTAGGCCACCGTGTCGGCTTTGACGTCCTTCCACAGCTTGCTTACCGAAGGGTGGCGGCGGCTCCCCCAATGGGAGACGGCATGCCAGACCGCGATCGCAAGGCGGTGGCCCGTCACGCGTTTCGACCGGCTACCCTGCCCCTGAAGGTTCTCCATGTCCGACCAGTAGCGTTTATGCGGTGTTCCGCGTTTGAGGATCCAGGAGCGCAGCGTCGACGCGGGCGGTCTGGCCTTGCCGTACCTGCGTTCGAACTCCTCCCAGTCGAACCGATCCTCGCTCCATTCCTCCAGGCTGGCGTTATCGCGCGCGGGGCGCTCCTTGTCCCAGAGACGGCAGACCGACATCCGCACCTGTGCGTAGGGGTCGGCGAGGAGCACCTCCGTCCTGGTCCGCTCGAGGCCTCGCCCGAGCGCGCGCGCGCGCGAATCCAGAGGGCTCGATATGATGTGCAGCTTCTCCGATGCCATCAGCTGCAGGATCTGATTCTGGGTCGGGTGCGCCGGGAAGCCGTTGACCTCGTCGGCCGTCATGAGCGGCATAGGGTCCTCGCCCAGCGAGTACGCCACCCACCGTCCGTCGGGCAGAAGACCGCGGAACGCGTAGATCGTACCGTCCTCGTGCTCCAGCAGCGCCCCCTGCTCGAGGTTGTCGGCGAGCGTCTTCTCGCCCGGCAGCCCCGGTAGAACGAACGGTTGCCTGGTCATGCGAACGGCAAGTCCCGGACGGCCGTCGAGGGGGCCCGCAGGCGCACCTCTGACCAGTCCTCGAGCAGGCCGTCGAGATCCGCCCACACGCGTCCCATCATGATGAGACGGTGGACGGCCGCTCGCGCGCGACAGGTGTTCCGCGGGTCGATTTCGCGGATCAGATCGCCGAAGGTCGTTCGCTCGATCTTTGCCGCGATCAGCTCGAAACGGGGCATGAGGTCGTCGATGCGGGCCGCGCGGTCATAGTAGATGATGCCGGTGTTGACCTGCCGTTCGGCGGAACCCTTGATCTCATTGAGCGTCCAGGGCCGGAAGTTCCAGCCCAGGCGGGTCAGAAGCCGGTTCACGGCCTCCAGCTTCGCCACGTACTGCGGCTTCCCCAGGTCGGCGAGAGAGCGCTTGACCTCGCGGATCCAAACGGACCCGTCGCGCGTGACGTAGGCGAGATCGGCGATGTAGGAGCCGGTCGTGCCCGCATATGGCACGACCAGTCGGAACGGTTGCATCTGATAGAATCCGATGTCGGGGTCGGTCGCGCATCGCATCATCGCGGGGCCCTCTGCGATGCCCTCCGTGGGCTGCCCGAACGCCATCTGCGGATCGCGTCGCACCGAGATCACATGCCTATGGGCGGATCCGATGAGGCGTCGAATCGCTCCCCCCGTGCTCGAAACGTACATGGTCGCCACAGGCGATCCACGGTCGAGACCTGCCAGATCCTCGGTGCGGACGAGGTTCGTCGGCGCGTCGGGGAAGGGCACGGGTGGAAAGCTGGATCCCGGGACGTACAGCATCAGAGACTCCTTCCACATTCCCGATCCGTTCCGGCGAACGGGGCGGCGGCATCGCGCGGTTCGGATCCCGGCCTGCGAAGCCGGGCCGCCGCTCTTCGGCGCTCGATCAACGGGTTTCAGGCGATCGCCGGGGACGGAGCGTCCGACAGCTGTTCCTTGGCCGCCTTGCGGAGGTCCGCGCGCCAGCGTCGGATGCGCCACGGATCGTCGTGCTTGCCGAAGCGAGCCACCAGATCGGGAGTCCAGGCCTTGACGAGGAACTGCCAGATCGCCTTTTCGCCCTGGCGGACGCCGTTGGCGTCGAGCAGGTCGATCTCGAACTTGAGCTTCTCGGTGTGCGTGAAGGTCGGCCCGATCCGCTCGGCGATACGCGCTTCGCCGGAACGCAGCATGTCCAGCAGCCGGGTGTCCTTCGGGAGCTGCAGACTTCCGTCCTCGTCCTGGCTCAGCCACGTGTGATGGGTGGTGGCGTCGGTCAGGAGCGCGCGCCCTTCGACGTATGCCAGCAGGCGGTACCCGACCGAACGGATGTCGATGAATGCGCCGGGCATGGGGAGCGCGGGCTGCTGCGCGCTCTCATCCTCTCCATGTTCAACGATCACCGGCCAATCTCCTCACGTAGTTTCAAGACGCAAAATAGCCATTGGTCACTCAGTGTCAAGACTGTTCGAGGCCGGGGCTTTGACGGCGGTCCATCGGCCCTCTAGTCACCAGCGGATGAAGGATCCCCGCGACGCGTTGAGTATCGCTCTGGAGGCGGCATGGCCGGGGGGCGTGCCCGAACAGGAGGCGATGCTCGCCGGCCGCCTTTCGAAGGAGCTGCGCGACGTGGTCGCTGAAAGGCTCCGCGTCGTCGACGGCTGGACGCGCGAGAACGAACAGGATCGACCGAGTGCGGCGGAAGCGGCTGCGGCCCTGGGTCTGAGCAAGCAGCGGTTCTATGCGGTGGCGGCGGAATGGCGCACGTCGAACAGCATCGCGAGCATGGGAGCACGTGCGTCCGAGAAGCGGACGCGTCCCCCGCGGCTCGGCGCGGATGTTCTTGCGACGGCTTCCACCCTCATTCGCGAGGCCCTGCGCGAGGACCCCCGCTCCAGCGTGGCGTCGATCGAGCGGCGTCTCGTCGCCGGTGGAGTGCCTTCGATGTCGTACGCTACCGTGCGTCGACTTCTGTTCGATGCGAAGCGGAACGCGCCGTCCGGTCCGTTCGGCGCCGAACTGGTACTCGACAGCGTCGGGCTCGACGCGGTCTCGGACGGTCAGCGCATGCGGCTGTACGTCGTGCTGGATCGGGGAACCGGTTGCGTTCTGGGCGCGGCGGAGGCGACGAACAGAACAGGGATCTGGGGATACGTCCATGCCGCCGACGACGCTCGCACGAACATGGATCGGATGGACCTCGCCGGTCTGTCGGCGGCGACGGAGGAGCCACGGGTTCTGCTCCACCCGCAGCGGGACGACGACGCCGGTGGCAGGGTGCTGGAGAGCCGCCTCGCAAGCGCGGGCACGAGCTGTACGATGATCAGCGGCAGCACCGGATCGGTCGCACTCGAGGTGTTGGGGGAGCGGATAGGTGACGTCTGGGCGGGCATCGGTGAACGCGACGATCAGGTGAGCTATCGCCACGGACGGCCCGCGAGGATGCCCGAATACACGGCCGCCACCAGCATCGCGGTCATGAAGGCCATCGACGAGCACAACCGGCGGCGGTTGGCCGTACCGGGAACGGATCCTTCGCCAGCGGCCTCGCTCGAGCGTGCACGTGCATCGGTGTCGCAGGCGCTGGCGGTGATCGGTGGATCGGTCGCGGAGCTCGAGGCGCTGCCGTGCTACCGGGAAGCCCATGTCCACGAACGGCGACCCGTTTGATGCGTGCCCGCCCGAGTCCTGCGGGATGCCGCTACGCATCCTGCCGCTCGGGTCTGGACGTCTCCGGTCGCCTCCCGCTCTGATCGGGGACTAGGAGGGCTCGGGACTTGCGGCATCGCCTTCCCGGGCGGCTTCGTCATGCGATCCCCCGGTATCGCGCAGATCGTGGACGATCGCATAGAAGCGTTGAAGGCTCAGCGGCGTCAGGTCCTCACGGATGCATGCGGCGGAGAAGGCCTCGTACACGGTCCGCAGGTTCTTGCCCGGATCAGCGTCATCGAGGGCGGACCGAAGCAGCGCCTGACGTCGCGCACGGTGGGGCTGCCGTCGCCACGGGGTGCCGCGGCGGGTGGCGCCGGCCAGCGTCTCCGCCTTCGCATGAAGCATCCAGGTGCGGAGAAGGTCCTGGAATCGTACCCTGGAGATGCCGATCCGCTCGGCGGCGCTGACCGTGTCCTCCTCGCCGCGTTCGGTCGCCGAGATGTGCTCCTGCATGATCCGGATGCGTCGCAGTATCTCAACCCGCCGATCGGGTCTGACTCCGTCGAGATCGATCGTCTCCGCCATGATGGCATCGCGGGGGGCTCTGCCCTCGCTCGCCAACGCGGCGATCTGTCCGACCAGCAGCGTCTCCTTGCGGAAACGGCGCCAACTCGCCGCCAGGCGGGTCGTCCGGCCGACCGACAGACCCAGTTCGGCTGCGGCGGCTTCATCATCTTCGGCGGTCGGCCGCTCGATCGAGTTGTAGCGGTCGAGGACGCGCGCCCGGCGCCGGGCCTCCTGAAGACCGTCCGGCCCCTTCACGTTCTTCGTCTTCATGGTTTGCTCCCACCATCTTCGGCGAAAGGCCGCTCATCCCCTCCATCCTCCTCCTTCCGCTCGCGGTCGGGCATCGGGCTCGTCACCCGCCGCCGCGCATCCCAAGACCCGCCGCCTACGCGCCCCGGTCATCTGGGCGAGCCATACGCTCGACGGTCCTCGCGCCTCGGGCGGGATCCGGCTCCATCCCCGAAGGCACGTCCGCAACGACGCCGCTCGGTGGTACGATCGCAGCGGTTCAGGGCCTGCGTGGTGCGAGGGGACGGGAGCCCGTGCAGGCGGGATGGCTCGAGCAACTCAGGAAGCCGCTGTTGGGCGAGGCTCCGCCATTCACGGGTCTGCGCACCATCGGTCCGCCGCAGACCGGGCATGCCGCACCTGCGGTCCGATGCCGCTTCACCACCGGTTTCGGAGCGGTCGATGCCAGGAGCACCGGTGTTCCGTCCTCCTGCAGACCCAGGTGACGCAGGTTGGCCCGGCTCTGCTGGTACGCGCGGATCGCCTCTTCCAGGCGTCGATCAGGAACACCGGCCCGCGAGGCGAGATCATCCAGCGCGACGTCCAGTTCCTGCGAAAGGCGGCTCAGGCTTCGCTCCCGAGCAGCCTCCTTGTTGAGCGATCGCCGTCGGAGATCATCGATCCCGGCGGCTATCGCTGCGGGATCGAGCCTGGCCGTTCTTCCGATCTCGACGGCCGTGCAGGCCCGCCAAAGCAGAAGCGATACGATCCCGCGCTCTCCCACGCCGTGCACGGCCTCGAGCGCGGCGCGGGAGAGGTCGGCGGCACGTGTGATGCCCGCCGCCGCGAGCCTGGCGACGCCGCGATCTCCGAGGCCGGGCACGGCTGCGGCCGACAGGGGCAGTCGGCTCAGTTCGTCCGCGACCATTCGGTCGCGCAGGCGGTCGCCGACCCACGCGAGCGCGCGTTCGGCATCCATCGTGACGGCGCTGCCGCCCAGCGCTTCCGCCGCCAGGACGTCCGCGGACCTGGCGACCGTCCACGCGCCGATCCGGGTGCGCCAGTCATCGACGACGTTGTCCATGGCACGGCAGGCCTTCCGGTGTGCGGCGACGTATCCCTTGGCGATGTTCGTGTCGGCGGGCAGGACCAACCGTC
>JAJNQF010000394.1 GCA_021154945.1 Sphingomonas sp. | reverse complement strand
GGGCCCCGGCCTCCGCCGGGGTGTTGGATGTTTCGACTAGGGGCGCAACTGGCCAAACCGGAACGTCAAACCTGTCGCCGTGTCCGCCGTGTCCCCCGTGTGCCCCGTGTCCCCCGTGTCGCGAACTTCACTGGCGCCGATCAGTTAGCGGCGCCTCATAACCTTACCCTCCTCCCGAACCCCTTGCCCCTCGCATGTAATGATGTACCATCGCAAACGGTGGTACCTATCTCGCCGCCAGCCTCGAGGAGAAACAGGGGAGACGGAAAATGTACGCGGATCGACCAAACCGGACGGGCGGATTCAATCCCGGGAGCCTCGGCGTCGCGCTGGGCATCAACTGCGCGGTGATCGGAGCCTTGTTCTTTGCAGCACCGAACGTGCTGCCGTTCGTGCCCGACAAGCCACTCATAACCTATGTGCCGTACACCGCGCCCCCGCCGCCCGAGGTGGCGCCACCCCAGGATCCGCTGATCCGTCAGCAACCGCGCCCCGCCCCGCGTCCCGACGCACCCGTTCCGCAGGTGCCGACGCCCTCGGACACCGTGTTCACGGTCGTTCCCGACCCCCTCCCCTACACCCCGCCGATCGGAATCGAAGGCACCGGTACCGGCACGGTGGCGGTCGACCCGCCGAAGCCTGCCCCCGTATTCGTCCAGCCCGGCATCGACCCGCGCTATGCCGCCGACTTCCAGCCGGGCTATCCGTCCGAGGAACGCCGCGCCGAACGCGAGGGCAAGGTCGTGGTGCGCGTGCTCGTCGGCACCGATGGCCGGGTGAAGCAGGTCGAGCGGGTCAGCGCGACCACCGACGCCTTCTACCGCGCGACGCTGGACCGGGCGCTGGCGAGGTGGCGGTTCAAGCCCGCGACGCGCGACGGCGTTCCGGTCGAGGCGTGGCGATCGATGTCGCTGACGTTTGTCTTGCAGAACTGAACTTAGTGTCTTGCAGAACTGAACCTTAAGGGTACGGGGCTGGCCTCGCCGGTCCCGCACCCCTATCTTGCGCCGCATGGGCCTTTTCAGTCGCTTCTCACCGATCGTCGCCTATCGCGACCTGCGGCTCTTCCTGAGCCAGCGCCAGCCGTACGAGTTGATCTTTCTCGTAGCGGCGCTCGGCGTCACCAGCTTCCTGATCTACGCGTTCATGAAGGATTCGTACGTCGAGCAGGAATACCGTCCGAAGATCATCTATGTCGAGCAATGGCCCGCGGATCGCACCGATGCGCAGATCATCGCGCAGCAGAAGATCGACGCGCCGATCAAGGCCAAGGCGCTCGCCGAGCAGAAGGCCCGCGAGGACGCACAGCGCGCCGCGTTCAAGCGGCTGGACGACAAGCTCAAGGCGATGGGGATCTGACCGACTCGCGCTGGATGGGGGCTGCACTGACGCTCGCAGAGCGTAGTCGCGGCAGGACGGCGCCCAACCCCAATGTCGGGTGCGTGATCGTCGCCGATGGCCGCGTCGTCGGGCGTGGCTGGACGCAGGCGGGGGGCCGTCCGCATGCCGAAGCGATGGCGCTGGCGGAGGCTGGCGCGAAAGCTCGGGGCGCTACGGCCTACGTCACGCTTGAGCCGTGTGCGCACCAATCGCCGCGCGGCCCCGCGTGCAGCGACCTGCTGATCGGATCGGGGGTCGCGGGCGTCGTTGCGGCGATCGAGGATCCCGATGCACGGACGGCTGGCCAAGGCCTTGCCCGGCTTCAGGCGGCGGGGATTGCCATCACGCGCGGCACTCGCGCGAACGAAGCTCGCCGCTCGATGGCCGGGTTCCTTACGCGGCAGGCGGTCGGTCGCCCCCATGTCACCCTGAAGCTTGCGACATCGCTAGACGGCTGTATCGCGATGGCGGACGGATCGAGCCGCTGGATCACCGGCCCGCAGGCGCGTGCGCACGCACATCTGGAGCGGAGTCGGCACGAAGCGATCCTCGTCGGGCGCGGCACGCTCGAGGCCGATGCACCGCGACTCGACGTGCGGTTGCCGGGATTGGACGGTCGCGCGCCACGGCGTGTACTTTTATCCTCGACCATCGACGAGTTGCCCGGCTGGAGCGCAATCCCCTCCCCTGCCGCCATCGCCACCCTCCCCGATATCGACCACATCCTGGTCGAAGGCGGCGCTGCCGTAGCGTCGGCGTTCCTGGCGGCCGATCTGGTCGACCGGCTCCTCCTCTACCGCGCACCGATCCTGATCGGCCGCGGCAAGCACGCACTCCGCGACATCGGCCTCGCCGACCTGGCCGAAGCGCACCAACGCTGGACACAGGTCGATGCGCGGCAACTTGGCATGGACCGGCTCGAGGTCTACGAGCGCGAACGAAACGAGGCATAATGTTCACCGGAATCGTCACCGACATCGGCACCGTTACGCGAGTGGAGTCGCCCGGCGACACGCGCGTGGTCGTCAGCACCGCCTATGATACCGCCACCGTCGATCTCGGCGCGTCGATCTCCTGCTCGGGCGTCTGCCTGACCGTCGTCGATAAAGGCCCGAACTGGTTCGCGGTCGACGTCTCCGGCGAGACGATCAGTCGCACCGCCAAGGACCAGTGGACCGAAGGCCGGAAGTTCAACCTCGAACGCGCGATGAAGCTCGGCGACGAGCTCGGCGGCCATATCGTCACGGGGCATGTCGACGGCCTCGGCACCGTCGTCGCGGTGTCGGAAGAAGGCGGATCGCACCGCGTCACCGTCCGCGCCGGCGCCGACATAGCCCCGTTCATCGCGCCCAAGGGGTCGGTGACGGTCGACGGCGTCTCGCTCACCGTGAACACCGTTCAAGATATCGATGGAGAGGTCGAATTCGGTCTCAACATCATCCCGCATACCTGGAGCGTCACCACGCTCGGTACGATCCACGTGGAACAGTCGGTCAACATCGAGATCGACGTCCTCGCCCGCTATCTCCAACGCATGGAACATTACCGTGTCAAAGCCAGCTGAACGTACCGCCGAACTGGGGCGCCTGAAGCACGGCTATCTGTCGTCGCCGGAAGAGATCATCGACGAAGCGCGTAACGGCCGGATGTTCATCCTGGTCGACGACGAGGATCGCGAGAACGAGGGCGACCTCGTCATCCCTGCGCAGATGGCTACCCCCGAGAAGATCAACTTCATGGCCAAATACGGCCGCGGCCTGATCTGCCTCGCGCTGACCAGGGATCGCACCGAGGAACTCGGGCTCGAGCTGATGAGCCGCAACAACGGCACCCGGCACGAAACCGCGTTCACCGTCTCGATCGAGGCGCTCGAAGGCGTGACGACCGGCATCTCGGCCGCGGATCGCGCGCGGACCATCGCGGTGGCGGTCGATGCGACCAAGGGCAAGTCGGACATCGTCACGCCCGGCCACGTCTTCCCGCTGGTCGCGCGCGACGGCGGCGTGCTGATCCGCGCCGGCCATACCGAGGCGGCGGTCGACGTCGCGCGGCTCGCCGGGCTCAACCCCTCGGGCGTGATCTGCGAGATCATGAACGAGGACGGCACGATGGCGCGGATGGACGACCTCGTCACATTCGCGCAGTTCCACAACGTCAAGATCGGCACGATCCGCGACCTGATCGCCTATCGCCGCCGCTACGACCACCTCGTCGAGAAGCGTGCGGAAGCGAAGTTCACCTCTGAATGGGGTGGCGACTGGACCGCGCTGACGTTCTGGAACAAGGCGACCGGCACCGAGCAGGTCGCGCTGGTCAAGGGCAAAATCGATCCCGCCAAGCCGACACTGGTCCGCATGCACGCGCTGTCGCCGTTCGCGGATATCTTCGGCGAATCCGGCGATCGTGGCCGTATCCTCGCACGCTCGATGCAGATGATCGCGGATGAAGGCGCCGGCGTGATCGTCGTCATCAACCGTCCGCGCAGCAACACCTTCACCTCCGCGGTGATGAAGAAGGCCGGCGCGGAGATCACGCCGGACATGGAGGAACTGCGCGATTACGGCGTCGGCGCGATGATCCTGACCGAACTCGGCGT
>JAJNQF010000124.1 GCA_021154945.1 Sphingomonas sp. | reverse complement strand
TGGGGCAGCTTGCTCGCCTCCAAGTTGCAGGCTGACCTTGACCCACCACGCCGCCGCGCATTTTTGGGCTAGAATCCACCCTTCGCCCCGCGTCCGCCCAAGGAAGGGTGAAAGTGAGGTCCGGCCCGAGCCTGACCCGTTTTCCGCCTTCGAAGGAGTTCGTCATGCCTCCATCGCCCGCCGCCGACCGGAATCTGCTGCGGCAGGAAGAACTCCTTGCCCAGCCCGCCGACCGCGACCTCGCCATCGCTGTAGCGGCTGGCAATGACGTTGAGGCGAACGAAGCCGCCCAGCTTGACCGTGGTGTTCCCGACGCGAAAACCGTCGGTCGGTGCCGACTTTGTCGCGGCAGGCCTGGCCTCGGCCACATTGGTCGCGCCGGGCGATCGGCCTGGCGACGCGGGTGCCGCGCTCATCGACGACGCGGTCATGGGATTGGCGGTCATGGGAGGCGCGCTCATCGGAGCCGCGTTCGTTGAGGTCGAGGCGATCGGTGCCGCAGACGTCGCGCGTGCCGCGGTCAACTCGCCGCGCAGATCCTGCACCGCCGCTTCGAGCGCCTTCAACCGTGTCTCGAGCTCGATCTCGCGTGCCGTCTGTGCCTGCGCCGTGCCTGGTACCAGCGCGGTACCGCTAAGCAACGCGGTCAAGGCCAGCCTCGTCTTGAATGCCATCGGTGTCATCCCCGTCTCCGCGCTCTTACACTGGTCTTACGCGTGGAATGAGCGTCGTGATCATGGCGCATTGCGAACGCTGGGCCATCCCTTACTTTGGTGCGGGATGATCGCCCGAACGCGACCGCGTACAGCGCGGCAAAAGGAGAGCCAGATGACCGAGGCCAGCTATCCCGTCCCCGCAGAATGGGCAAAGGACGCCCTGATCGACGCCGCCGCCTATGACCGGATGTATGCCGAGGCCGCGACCGATCCCGACGCGTTCTGGGCGAAGGAGGCCAAGCGGCTAGACTGGATCGTCGCCCCGACCAAGATCAAGGACACGTCGTTCGACGAGAGCGACTTCCACATCCGCTGGTTCGAGGACGGGCAGCTCAACGTCGCCGCCAACTGCGTCGATCGCCACGCCGACGCCCGCCCCGACGCGACCGCGATCCTGTGGGAAGGCGACGACCCCGACGAATCCCGCAAGATCAGCTACACCGAACTGCGCGACGAGGTGTCGAAGCTTGCCAACTGCCTGAAGGCGCGCGGCGTGAAGAAGGGCGACCGCGTCACCATCTACCTGCCGATGATTCCCGAGGCGGCGTTCGCGATGCTCGCCTGCGCGCGGATCGGCGCGATCCATTCGGTGGTGTTCGGCGGCTTCTCGCCCGAGAGCCTGTGCAACCGCATCCACGACTGCGACAGCCGCATCGTCATCACCGCCGACGAGGGTTTGCGCGGTGGCAAGACCGTGCCGTTGAAGGCCAATGTCGACGCCGCGCTCGACCACGGCGATCTCGCGGTCGAGGCGGTCATCGTCGTCCGCCGCACCGGTGGCGCGGTCACGATGACCGAAGGCCGCGACTATTGGTATCACGAGTGCGTCGAGGGCCAGTCGACCGACTGCGCACCCGAACCGATGAACGCCGAAGACCCGCTGTTCATCCTCTACACCAGCGGCTCGACCGGCCAGCCCAAGGGCGTGCTGCACACCAGCGGCGGCTATCTGGTGTGGGCGTCGATGACGCACGAATACGTCTTCAATTACCGCCCCGGCGAGATCTTCTGGTGCGCGGCCGATGTCGGCTGGGTCACCGGCCACACCTATTCGCTGTACGGCGCGCTCGCGAACGGCGCGACCACGGTTATGTTCGAGGGCGTGCCGAACTATCCCGATCACAGCCGGTTCTGGCAGATCGTCGATAAGTACCAGGTCAACATTCTCTACACCGCACCGACCGCGCTCAGGTCGCTGATGCGCGAGGGCGACGACTGGGTGACGCGCACCAGCCGCAAGTCGCTCCGCCTGCTCGGGTCGGTCGGCGAACCGATCAACCCCGAAGCTTGGAACTGGTATCACACCGTCGTCGGCGAAGGCCGTTGCCCGATCGTCGACACCTGGTGGCAGACCGAGACCGGCGGGCACATGATCAGCCCCCTGCCCGGCGCGACCGCGCTCAAGCCCGGCAGCGCGACCAAGCCACTGTTCGGCGTTCTCCCCGAACTGGTCGACGCGGACGGCAAGGTCCTCGACGGCGCAGTCGAGGGCAATCTCGTCATCGCCGACAGCTGGCCCGGCCAGATGCGGACCGTGTGGAACGATCACGAACGCTTCTTCCAGACCTATTTCTCGACCTATCCGGGCAAGTATTTCACGGGCGACGGCTGCCGCCGGGACGGGGACGGCTATTACTGGATTACCGGCCGCGTCGACGACGTCATCAACGTCAGCGGCCACCGCATGGGCACCGCCGAGGTCGAGAGCGCGCTGGTCGCGCATTCGAAGGTCGCCGAGGCCGCGGTCGTCGGCATGCCGCACGACGTAAAGGGCCAGGGCATTTACGCCTACGTCACGCTCAACGCGAACGCCGAGCCGAGCGAGGACTTGCGCAAGGAGCTGGTCCAGTGGGTCCGCCGCGAGATCGGGCCGATCGCGACGCCTGACATCCTCCAGTTCGCCCCGGCACTCCCGAAGACGCGTTCGGGGAAGATCATGCGCCGCATCCTGCGGAAAATCGCGGAGAACCAGCTCGACCAGCTCGGCGACACCTCGACGCTGGCCGATCCCGCGGTGGTCGATGCCTTGATCGCAGGACGCGAGGAGGCCACTTCAGTCCCGGCATGACGCGCACGATCCTCATCGCCGACGACCACCCGCTGTTCCGCCAGGCGCTCAAACTGGCGGTCAGCCGCGCCGCGCCCGACGCGGTGGTGATCGAGGCGGGGCAGCTCTGCGAGGCGGTCGACGCGGTGCGCGGGGCCGAGCGGCTCGACCTGATCCTGCTCGACCTGCGGATGCCGGGGTCGGAGGGATTTGCCGGCGTAGCACTGCTCCACGCCGAACGACCCGACACGCCGATCATGGTGATCTCCTCGGCCGACGAGGCCGAGGCGGCGCCCCGCGCGCGTGCCTATGGCGCAATTGGCTTCGTTTCGAAGACCGCCGACCTCGCCACGCTGGAAAACGCGGTCGCCCGCGCGTTGGCGGGCGAACGCGACACGCCAACTGAAGGCGCGCCGGTCGACGAGATGTCCACCCGCGTCGCCAGCCTCACCCCCACCGAACTGAAGGTGCTGCTCGGCGTGCTCGCCGGCCGCCTCAACAAGCAGGTCGCCTTCGATCTCGGCATCTCGGAAGGCACGGTGAAAGGCCACATGACTGCGATCCTGCGGAAACTGGGGGTTCAGAACCGGACGCAAGCGGTGCTGGCGGCACGGGCAATGGACATCCACTTTGCCGACTAAGGCAGACCAGAACTACTCCGCCACCCCGGAGTAAGGACGACCCGCCCTTTAAATCCCCCCCCGCCAGGGGGGGGGGC
>JAJNQF010000101.1 GCA_021154945.1 Sphingomonas sp. | reverse complement strand
CCACAACCCCACCAGGCATCGCCACCGGCACGCCGGTCGTCCCCGGAAAACTAATCGCCAGCCCCTTCAGGGTCCGCACCGCCATATACGCGAACCCCTCGGCCTCCAGCGCATCGCCGTTCCACCCGAGCACATCGGTAGGCTCCACCACCAACCCGGTCCGCGCGGCGATCATCGCCAGCATCGTCGGATTATGCCGACCACCCCCCGCGACCAGCAACCGCACCGGCCGAGCCGGCAAATGCCGCAAAGCTTCCGCCACCGTCGCCGCGGTAAACGCGGTCAGAGTCGCCGCGCCATCCGCCGCCGACAACCCCCGCGCCGGCTGGATCGTAAAATCATTCCGATCCAGAGACTTCGGCGGAGGCGCATCGAAGAACGGGTGATCGAGCATCGCGGTCAACACCGTCTCGTCGACCCGCCCGGACGCCGCCAACGCCCCCCCGGCATCATACCGCGCACCAGTCTCCGCCTCGACCCAGCTATCGATCAACCCGTTAGCCGGCCCGGTATCGAACGCAACCAGCCCCTCGCGATCCGCCATCTGCGCCCGCTCCGGCGACATTTCGCGTGAATCATGCATGTCGCGCCCGCCCGGAATGAAGGTGATGTTCCCCACCCCACCAAGGTTCAGCACCGCGACCGGCCCCTCGAGCCCCGCCGCCAACGCCGCATGATACACCGGCAGCAGCGGCGCGCCCTGCCCGCCCGCCGCGACATCCGCCGACCGAAAATCCGATACCGTCATAATCCCGGTAGCCCGCGCAACCGCAGCCCCGTCGCCGATCTGCCACGTCCAGCGCCGATCCGGCCGATGCGCGATCGTCTGGCCGTGAAAGCCGATCACATCGACCTCCGCCGCCGCAACCCCCGCATCCGCCAGCAGCTTGTGCACCGCGAACACATGCGCGCGCGTAATCAACTCACCCGCGGCAACCACCGGCGGACTCGCCCGCGGCTTGTCGAACGTCAGCGCCATCCGCGTAGCCTCGGTCAGTTCCGCCCGCGCCGCATCCGAATACGGCTCGCCACGAAACGCGATCGGCCGCACGAACGCCTCGCCATCGGTCTCGATCAACGCCGCGTCGATCCCGTCGAGCGACGTCCCCGACATCAGTCCAATCGCCAGCATATCGGTTCCTTCCCGCGTAATCCGCCCATCCATGCAGGATGCGATTCCGCCCGCCTAGAAAAAACCGAACTTTGCGCCTATGTGCGCGGGCTTCATGGCAACAACACTCCCCTCCCCGCCGAAGATCGGCATGGTCTCGCTCGGCTGTCCGAAGAACCTCGTCGACAGCGAGCGGATTCTCACCCAGCTGCGCGGCGACGGCTATCAGATGTCGCCCGACTATGCCGGCGCCGACATCGTCCTCGTCAATACCTGCGGCTTTCTCGATTCCGCCAAGGAGGAGAGCCTCGAGGCGATCGGCGAGGCGATCGCCGAGAACGGCCGCGTCATCGTCACCGGCTGCATGGGCAAGGAAGCCGACGCGATCCGCGCGCGCTTCCCGCAGGTCCTCGCGATCACCGGCGCGCACGAATACGAGCAGGTCGTCGGCGCGGTCCACGAGGCGGCCCCGATGCCGCCGTCGGCGTTCCTCAACCTGATCCCCGACGCCGGCCTGAAGCTGACCCCGCGCCACTACAGCTATCTGAAGATCTCGGAAGGCTGCAACCACCGCTGCTCGTTCTGCATCATCCCGTCGTTGCGCGGCGACCTCGTCAGCCGCCGCCCCGACGCGATCCTCCGCGAGGCGGAGAAGCTGGTCGAAGCCGGCACCAAGGAACTGCTGGTGATCAGTCAGGACACCTCGGCCTATGGCGTCGACCTGCGCCACGCCAGCTGGCCGGTGAAGACCGGCGGCCCCATGGCCCGCGGCGAAGCCCGAGACGTCCGCGCGCACATGACCGACCTCTCGCGCGAACTCGGCAAGATCGCCCCTTGGGTGCGCCTGCATTACGTCTACCCGTATCCGCACGTCGACCACGTCATCCCACTGATGGCGGAAGGCCTCGTGCTGCCGTACCTCGACATCCCGTTCCAGCACGCCGCGCCGTCGGTGCTGCGCCGGATGAAGCGTCCCGGCAACGATGCGAAGGTCCTCCAGCGCATCCACAACTGGCGGACGATCGCGCCCGACATCACGATCCGCTCCACCTTCGTCGTCGGCTTCCCCGGCGAGACCGAGGAGGATTTCCAGTATCTGCTGGATTGGCTCGACGAAGCGCAGTTGGATCGCGTCGGCGCGTTCCGCTTCGAGCCGGTCGAAGGCGCCGCGGCGAACCTGCTGCCCGACCACGTGCCCGAAGAGCTCAAGGAAGAGCGCTACGCCCGCATCATGGAAAAGACCGCGGCGATTTCCGCGGCCAAGTTGCAGGCGAAGATCGGCCGCACGCTGGATGTGAT
Source organism: Sphingomonas sp. (assembly GCA_021154945.1). GTDB lineage: Bacteria > Pseudomonadota > Alphaproteobacteria > Sphingomonadales > Sphingomonadaceae > Sphingomonas. The sequence goes on along the minus strand of JAJNQF010000101.1, from coordinate 9,914 downwards.
CATCGACGCGGTCGACGAAGAGGGCGCGACCGGCCGCTCGCAGGCGGATGCACCTGAGATTGACGGCGAAGTATTCCTCCGAGATGCCGGCCACCTGACGGTAGGCGATATCGTGCCGGTTACCATCGAGGATGCCGACGAACACGACCTATACGGCGTGCCAGCTTAGGTCCCTTACTGTTCCCCCGCGAAAGCGAGGGTCCAGGAGCCACAAGCGCCATAGCCCGTAACCCTGGACTCCCGCCTTCGCGGGAGAACGGCTGAGTTCGCGGGTCCGTCAGACCACGCTGCGCCCGGTGAACAGCTTCACCAGCACGACGATGACCGCGATCACCAGCAGGATGTGGATCAGCCCGCCCGCGACGTGGAAGGCAAAGCCCGCCAGCCACAGAATGAGCAGGATGACGGCGATGGTGTACAACATTATTCGGTCCCCTTGAGAGTATCGGCCTCCCGGCACTGGGTGAAACGTGGCTGCAAGACGCCCTGTTCCGTCAACATTTCTGCCCTAGTCTAACTCCCTCAACCGCCACGGAAATAAAAATCACGGCGTTGCGCGCGTCAGCCGGTTCTGCTTCCATACTGCGATGATCCTCCGCTTTCTCGCCGTCGCCGCGCTGCTGCCGGCCCCCGCCCTCGCCCAGTCGCTAACCCCCGCAGAGACGGCGCAGATCGATACGCTGGTGACCGGCGCGCTCGGCGATACCGGCGTGCCCTCCGCATCGATCGCCGTGGTGCGCGGCGGGCGAATCGTATTCGCCAAGGCCTACGGCAAACCGTCCGAGGCGATCACAACCGCTGACCCGAAACTCCCCTACCAGATCGCCTCGATCTCCAAGCAGTTCACCGCCGCCGCGATCCTGCTGCTCGAGGACGAGGGCAAGCTATCGCTCGACGACACCGTCGCCAAATACATCCCCGGCATCACCGGCGGCGACCGCATCACGATCCGCCAGTTGCTCAGCCACACCTCGGGCCTGCAGGATTACTGGCCGCAGGACTATAGTTTCGCGGCGATGGCCAAGCCCGTTACGCCGCAGCAGATCGTCGACCGCTGGGCGAAGAAGCCGCTCGATTTCCAGCCCGGCACGCAGTGGCAATATTCCAATACCGGCTATGTCGTCGCGGGCCTTATCGTCGAGAAGGTCTCGGGCCAACCGTTGCTCACCTTCCTCCAGCAACGCATCTTCAAGCCGCTCGACATTCGCGCGCTCGATCAGGACAAGGCGATCGGCAAGGCGTTCCCGCAAGGCTATGGCCGCTTCGCGCTAGGCCCGGTCCGCCCCGAGACACCCAGTGCGGACGGCTGGCTCTACGCCGCCGGCGAGCTCTCGATGAGCGCCGAAGACCTCGCCAAATGGGACGTCGCACGCCTCACCTGCAGCACGCTCCCCGCCGACGATTGGGCAGCACAGGAAACCCCCGTCAAACTCGCGGACGGTAGCAGCAACGGCTACGGCCTCGGCGTCTTCACCGGCAGCGCGAACGGTCGTCGCTATGTCGAGCACAGCGGCGAGGCGGTCGGCTTCCTCTCCGAAAACACCGTCTACCCCGACGACAAGGCGGCCATCGTCGTCCTCACCAACAGCTGGTTCAGCGACGCAACGGGCCGCATCGCCGCCGGCGTCGCCAAGATCGTCCTGCCGCCCGCCGCCGCCAGCGCCGAGGACACCGCCGCGCTCGCCCGAGCCCGCGCCGTCTACGACCAACTCCGCACCGGCACGCTCGACCGCAAAGGCCTGACCGAAGACGCGAACTATTACTTCAAGCCGGTCGCGCTCGCCGACTACAAGACGAGCCTCGGCGCACTCGGCGAACCGACCGCGTTCGCACAAACCGGCAAGACCCGCTTGCGCGGCGGCTTCGTCAACCGCACCTACCGCATCACCTATCCCGACCGCACGCTCTCGCTCAGCACCTATGCCGAGCCCGGCGCAAACGGCCGGTACGAACAACTCCTGGTGGCCCCCGCACAATGACCGACTTCGCCTCGATGCTGCAACCCGACCGCGGCCAGCCCGCGCGGACGATCCACGTCGTCCACCCCGAAGCCTATGACGGCTGGCTCGGCAAGCAGTCGCAACGCATCCGCACGACGGTCGCCGCACACCGGCTGACCGGAAAGGCCGGCGACCGCGCGGTATTGCCCGGCGAGACCGCGGACGACTGGTCGATGCTGCTGGTCTGCAACGAAGCGCTGACGTCGCCGTGGCGGATCGCCTCGCTCGGTGCGTCGCTGCCCGCCGGGACCTATCGTCTCGCGGAAGGTCCGGTCGGCGCGGCAGGGCTCGGCTGGATGCTCGCCCAGCACCAGTTCACCCGCTACGTGAAGCCTGACGCAACCGGCCCCCGTGTCCTCCTGACCGTCGACGCCGCACAGATCGACGAGACGGTCCGCCTAGCCGAAGCCACCGCACTCGTCCGCGATCTGGTCAACACCGGTGCGTCCGACATGGGCCCCGCCGACCTCGAAGCCACCGCCGAGACGCTCGCCAAGCGCCACGGCGCGACGGTAACGACGACGCGAGGCGATGCACTCGCGAGCGGCTACCCGATGATCCACGCGGTCGGCCAGGCCGCAAGCAAGGACCGCGCGCCCCGCCTGATCGAACTCGAATGGGGCGATCCGTCGCACCCCCGCATCGCGCTGGTCGGCAAGGGCGTGACCTTCGACACCGGCGGGCTCGACATCAAGCCGTCCGCCGGCATGCGTCTGATGAAGAAGGACATGGGCGGCGCCGCGCACGCCTTGGCGCTGGCAAGCCTGGTGATGGCCGCGAAACTCCCCGTCCGCCTGCACGTGCTGGTCCCCGCAGTCGAGAACTCCATAGCCGGCAACGCCTTTCGCCCGGGCGACGTCCTCTCCACGCGAAAAGGACTGACGGTCGAGAACACCAACACCGACGCAGAAGGACGCCTCGTCCTCGGCGACGCGCTGACCAAGGCGGGCGAGAGCGATCCCGAGCTGATCCTAGACTTCGCGACGCTCACCGGCGCGGCGCGTGTCGCGCTAGGTCCGGACCTGCCCCCGCTGTTCACCGACGACGAGACGCTCGCCGGGGACCTGCTCGTGGCCGGGATCGCCGAGACCGACCAGATGTGGCGCCTGCCGCTCTGGAACGCCTATGATGAGATGCTGAAATCCGACGTGGCCGATATGGTCAACGCGCCCGATGGCGGGTTCGCCGGCGCAGTGACGGCGGCGCTGTTCCTGCGCCGGTTCGTGCCGCAGGGAACGGCATGGGCGCATCTCGACGTGTTCGCATGGCGGCCCACGGCCAAGCCGGGGCGCCCCAAGGGTGGCGAGGCCTATGCGCTCAGAGCATCGTTCGCGATGCTGGCAAAGCGCTACCCACATCGCTACTCATAACCAACTCCGTCATCCCCGCGAAGGCGGGGATCAATATCCTCAGCGGTCAATGCGTCTCAGATCGGCCAGCCACTATGGGTTCCCGCCTTCGCGGGAATGACGGAAGTAGTGATTTACCCCGCAGCAAACTGCCCGAACGGCAGCATCTTGTCCGCCAGCGCCTTGGTTGCTTCCGTATCGCCCGCGCGCAGCGGCACCAGCACCGCGATCGCCGCACGCCGTACGAAACCGTCGATCGCGGTCGGGGTCGGCGCCCTGCTGGCCGTCTCCAGCAACGCACGGCCGCGTTCGTCCTTCGGATCCAGCTCCAGCCGCAGCAACCCGGCCAGCCCGGCGAACATCGCGCGGTTGCCGCCGAGCGCCACCGACCGATCCAACGCCTCGAACCCGGTCGCCTTCTGCGCACCGGCGACCGCCCGCCCGACGAACCGCCCGAGCTTGGCGATCACGCCGACATGCCATGCGCCCAGCGCGGCCTGCGCCTCGGCGTTGCGCGGATAGCGTGCCACCAGCGACTCATATTGCTTCCGCGCAAGAATGGCCTGCCCGCGATTGCCCAGCAGTTTGGCCCGGTATCCGTTCGCCATCGCCTGGACGACCGCCGCATCCTGGTCGTTCGGCGCGCGGCTCAGCGCCTGCCCCGCCACCGCGGCGGCCTTCTCGATCCGCGCCAATGCGACGTTGCGATCGCGATCCACAAAGCCCGCCTGAGTCAGCAATTCCCGCGGGGTCTCGGCGTGCACTGGCGGCGCATAGACCAGGCCACACGCTGCGATCGAGGCGCCGATACAACCGAAAAACCAGCTGACCATATTATTTTCTCACACCATAGCAGGCACGTAGGTCAACGATCCGCGCAACGAATCGCCTCCCTTCAGTCGTAACCTCTTGATGTTTATCGAGACTTAACGCGCCGACGTGGAGTCCCGCATCTCAGAGCCCGGCCGCCGCCTCGATGATCGGCACGAACTTGTCCGCGGTCAGGCTGGCACCACCGACCAGCGCGCCATCGACGTTCGGCGTCGCCAGGATCGACGCCGCGTTCGCGCCCGTCACCGAGCCGCCATACAGGATCCGCACGCCCGCCGCGGCATCGCCGATCAGCATACGCAGCTTGGCGCGCGCGATCGCGTGGATCGCCGCGATCTCGTCGAGCGTCGGCGTGCGCCCCGTACCGATCGCCCAGCGCGGCTCGTACGCCAGCGTGAACCAGCTACCGTCCGCATTGTCCGGCACCGACTTCTCGATCTGCGCCTGCACCACACGCTCGGCACGGTCGGCGTCGCGCTCCGCCTCGGTCTCGCCGCAGCACAGGATGACCTGCAAGCCCTGCCGCCGCGCCGCCGCCGCCTTCGCCCAGGCGTCATGGCTCGTCTCGTGCTGGTCCGCGCGCCGCTCGGAATGGCCGACGATCGTGAACGACGCGCCGACTTCCTTGACCATCGCCGCCGACACGCAGCCGGTATGCGCCCCCGAATCCGCCTCGTGCACGTCCTCCGCACCGATCGCGAGGCCCGGCACACGCTCCGACGCCGCGGCGATCAGCGTGAACGGCACCGCGACCCATACGTCGACGCCGGGTGCAGCACTCGCCGCCGCGGCAATCGCGTCGAGTTCGACGAGCAACGCCCGCGAACCGTTCATCTTCCAGTTTCCTGCTACCAGCTTGCGCCGCATCGCTATTTCCCCAAGAATTTTGCCCAGCGATAGCGTCGCCCCCGGCGCGCACAACCCCCGCACACCCCATGAATGGCCCGGCATGAGCCCACCCGAGCCCACACGACCTTGAAGCGCCCGACTTGAAGAGCCGCCCGCGCCCCCGTAAAGCAACCGCGTTCCCATCCCTGTCGATCGGCTGTCCATGCTCGCTTTCTTTCGTCGCCTTACCCATTCGAAGGTCGGCGTGGTCATCACCTTCATCGTGCTCGGTGTGATCGCACTCGCGTTCGCGGCCGGCGACATCACGGGCTTGAGCTCGATGACGGGCGGCGCAGGCATCACCGGCGGCGACGTCGCGAAGGTCGGCAAGGCCGAGGTCACCGAGAACGAACTCAAGACCCAGGTTCAGACCCAGCTCGAAGGGTTCCGCCAGGAACAGCCGACGCTCGACATGGCGACCTTCATCAACCAGGGCGGCTTCGAAGGCACGCTCGACCGGATCATCTCCAGCATGGCGCTCGAGCAGTTCGGCCGTGCGCAGGGCATGGTGGTCAGCAAGCGCGCGGTCGACGGCCAGATCGCCAGCATCCCCGCGCTGCAGGGGCCGACCGGCAAGTTCGACGAGAATCTCTACCGCCAGGTGCTCGCCCAGCGGAAGCTGACCGACGCGCAGATCCGCAGCGACATCGTCCGCGACACATATGCGCAGCAGCTGACGATCCCGAGCACCGGCGCGACCCAGGTCGCCAGCCAGCTTGCGCTGCCCTACGCCTCGCTGCTGCTCGAAAAGCGCACCGGCACGATCGGCTTCATCCCCGCCGCGGCCGTCCCCGCCGGCCCCGCGCCGAGCGACGCCGACCTCGCCACCTTCTACAAGCGCAACGTCGCACGCTACACCGTGCCGGAGCGCCGCATCGTCCGCTACGCGGTCATCTCGCCGGATCAGGTCAAGGCGCAGGCCGTCCCGACCGATGCCGAGATCGCCAAAACCTATCAGCAGGATCGCGCACGCTACGCCGCGACCGAAAAGCGTACGATCACGCAGGTCGTCGTCGCCGATCAGGCTGGCGCCAACGCGATCGCCGCCAAGGTGAAGGCCGGCACCAGCCTCGCCGACGCCGCGCGCGCCGCGGGTCTCGAGGCCTCGACGCAGGCCAGCGTCGAGAAAGCCGCCTATGCCGGCACGACGTCCGCACAGGTCGCCGACGCCGCATTCGCCGCCGCCAGCGGTGCGGTGATCGGCCCGGTCCGTACGCCGCTGGGCTGGACCGTCGCCAAGATCGACAGAATCGAGAACGTCCCCGGCCGCACCCTCGATCAGGTGCGTGGCGAAATCGCCGCCGCGCTCGGCATCCAGAAGTCGGCCGCGGCGCTGTCCGCGATCCATGACAAGATCGACGATTCGCTCTCGGGCAACGCCACCTTCGACGAGGTGGTCGCGGACCAGAAGCTGACGCCGGTCACCACGCCTGCGCTGATCGCGAACGGCATCAATCCCGACGACGACGCCAGCAAGCCCGATCCCGCGATCGCGCCGCTGGTCGCCGCCGCGTTCCAGGCGGCCGAGGGCGATGGCCCGCAGCTCGTCCAGCTGGGCACCGATGGCGGGTTCGCCGTCGTCGCGCTCGGCCGTGTCGTTCCCGCCACCCCGCGTCCGCTGGCGCAGGTGCGCGCCGCCGTGCTGCGCGACGTGAGCGCCGAGCGCGCGCGCCAGGCGGCGCGGAAAGTTGCCGCAGACGTGCTCGCACGGATCAACAAGGGTATGCCGATCGCGCAGTCGCTGGCGCAGACCAAGCTGCCGATCCCCGCCCCGCGTCCGCTGACCGCGTCGCGTGCGCAGATCGCTGCCGACCCCCGCGGTGCACCGCCTGCGCTCGCGCTGATGTTCAGCATGGCGCCGAACACCGCCAAGACGCTCGCCGCGCCCGACGACAGCGGCTGGTTCGTCATCAAGCTCGACAGCATCGCCAGCGGCAACGCGGCGGGCAACGACGCCGCGATCAAGGCCGCGCGCGCCAATATCGGCCGCTCGGTCGGTCGCGAATATGTCGAGCAGTTCGCCAAGGCGGTCCGCGCAGAGGTCGGCGTGAAGATCAACGCGACCTCGCTTGCGCGCGTCCGTGCCGACCTGCTCGGCCAGGGCGGCACCGGGAACTGATCGTATGACGAGCGCGCGGGAAGCCTTGGCCGATGGGCGCCCCGCGCTCGTCTGGCGTCGCCAGGTCGCTGACACAGAAACGCCGGTCGCCGCCGCGCTGAAGCTCATCGAGCCGGGGCGTGGCGACTTCCTGCTCGAATCGGTCGAGGGCGGCGAAACCCGCGGTCGCCACAGCCTGATCGGCCTCGCCCCCGACCTCCTGTTCCGCGCGCACGGCCACCGTGCCGAGATCAACCGCCATTGGGCGACCGATCGCGAGACGTTCGAGCCGTGCGCGGTGCCGACCCTCGACGCGTTTCGGATGCTCGTCGCCGAATGCCGCGCGGAGGTTCCCGCCGAGCTGCCCCGCGCGCTCGCGTGTCTCGTGGGCTATTTCGGCTATGAGACGATCGGGCTGGTCGAGGACCTGCCGCAGCAGCCGGTCGATCCGCTCGGCCTGCCCGACATGATCTTCGTGCGACCGACCGTCGTGCTCGTGTTCGATCGCCTGACCGATGCGCTGTACCTCGTCGCGCCGGCGTGGCCGGATCCTGCGCGTGATGTCGACGCGATCGTGACCGAGGCGGAAGAGCGGCTGGACGCGGTGGCCGCCAAGCTCGCCAGCACGCCCGTCCCCGCACCGATCCGCGCCGACGTTGCCGAGCCCGAATACACGCCCGCACTGCCCGAGGGCCGCTACGGCGAGATGGTCGCCACCGCGAAGGACTATATCCTCGCCGGCGACATCTTCCAGGTGGTGCTCGCCCAGCGCTTCAGCACGCCGTTCTCGCTGCCGCCGTTCGAGCTGTATCGCTCGCTACGCCGCATCAACCCGTCACCGTTCCTCTATCATCTCGACCTCCCCGGCTTCGCGCTGATCGGCTCCAGCCCCGAGATTCTCGTCCGCGTCCGCGACAACGAAGTGACGATCCGCCCGATCGCCGGCACCCGCCCCCGCGGCAAGACCGCCGCCGAGGACGAGGCAAACCGCATCAGCCTGCTCGCCGACCCCAAGGAGCGCGCGGAACACCTGATGCTGCTCGATCTCGGCCGCAACGACGTCGGCCGCGCCGCTTCGCCGGGCTCGGTGAAGGTGACTGCCAGCTACGGTGTCGAATTCTACAGCCACGTCATGCACATCGTCTCGAACGTCGTCGGCACGCTCTCCCCCGACAAGGACGCGCTCGACGCGCTGTTCGCTGGCTTCCCCGCCGGCACCGTCAGCGGCGCGCCGAAAGTGCGCGCCTGCCAGATCATTGCCGAACTCGAGCCCGAACGTCGCGGCGCGTACGCGGGCGGGGTCGGCTATTTCTCTCCCGACGGATCGATGGATTCGTGCATCGTGTTGCGGACGGCGGTGGTGAAGGACGGGATGATCCACGTCCAAGCGGGTGCCGGCATCGTCGCCGATAGCGTCCCCGAATACGAACAGCGCGAGTGCGAGGCGAAGGCCGGCGCGATCCTCGCCGCCGCCCGCGAGGCCGTCAGCCGGGCGAAAGCGCCGGGCTTCGGTCAGTAAGGCTATGTGCCCACGAACAAGGTGGGCCGGAACTCGATAACCAAACAACCCCGGCGAAGGCCGGGGCCCAATTGGTGAGGTCGCGGTAACGCACCGCAACCTCCATGGCTACCGTCCCCCAATTGGGCCCCGGCCTTCGCCGGGGGGCGTTGTTTTTGGCTAGGCAACCGTCCAACTGACAAAAGCTTACGGCGTGGTGTTCGTCTCGCTAGCGGGCGCACGGCGCTCGGCCGCATACGCCTGGTTACGCTGCATGAAGCAGCCAGACTGGCCCCCGGTCCCTACCGCCGAGCACGTATCCGGCAACCCGCCGGCGACCCGCCCGATCTGATCCATCGTTGCCGCGCGGTTTACCCAGCTCTGGTTCTGCGCGGCGATCGGCTTGTCGTCGCGCAACGATTTCGGAATGCGATAGGGCTGGTCGAGCGTGGAGCAGACGACGATCTCGCCGCCGCTCGACTTCGGACATTTCTGGTCGCCGGTCAGCGTGACGCTTCGGATACGCTGGGGCGGGGTGTCGACCTGCGCGTCCTGGGCATACGCCATGCCGGGAAGTGCGATCAGTGCAGCGACGACGACGGTACGTAACATCGGTTAAGGCTCCTTTGAACGGATAACGTCCGTCACGCGGCATTGCTCCGCGCTGAATGATGCGCCGCCTGCGCTTACGATATAGGAAGGGCCCCGACGATCCGCGACTGTTCGATGGCGGAATTAGGGCAATCGGTCGCAGAGCGGTTGATGGAGCGTAACATGCGGTGCCGCTGCCATGTTGCACCGCGCCCCGCTTAGGCTATGGCGGCGCCATGATCCTCGTCGTCGACAATTACGACAGCTTCACCTGGAACCTCGTCCATTATCTGATGGAACTGGGTGCCGAGGTGGAGGTCGTCCGCAACGATGCGATCTCCGCCGGGCAGGCTCTGTCGTCGGGCGCGGACGCGTTCCTCATTTCCCCCGGCCCCTGCACGCCGACCGAGGCGGGCGTGAGCCTCGATCTCGTCGCCGCCTGCGCGGATGCCGGCAAGCCGTTGCTTGGCGTGTGCCTCGGCCACCAGGCGATCGGCCAGCATTTCGGCGGCAAGGTCGAGCGCGGGGGGCTCATGCACGGCAAGACCTCGCCGGTGCTCCACGACGATACCGGGCTGTACGCCGGTTTGCCCTCCCCCTTCATCGCCACGCGCTATCACTCGCTGATCGTCAACGCGGTGCCGGAGACCTTGGTGGTA
>JAJNQF010000100.1 GCA_021154945.1 Sphingomonas sp. | reverse complement strand
GGGAGCAATAGCGCGCTCGGGCGGTGGCCGAAGATCGGGCGCAGCAAATGCGGCACGACAAGGCCGACGAAGCCGATCACGCCGGTTACGGCAACGCCTGCGCCGACCACTAGCCCGGTGCCGAGCACGACCAGCCAGCGGACGCGGCCCATCCTTATGCCGAGCGACCGCGCCGCCGCCTCGCCCAGCGACAGCGCGTCGAGCGATCGGCCGGTGAGCATGAGCAGGACACCGCCGAGCAGCATCGGCGGCAGGGCGAGCGTGATGTCGTCCCAGCCGCGATCGGTGAGGGCGCCCATGATCCAATCGATCACCTCGGCGACCGCATAGGGGTTCGGCGCGATCGAGATCAGGAACGCGGTCAGCGCACCGGCGAGGCTGGCGAGCACGGTGCCGGCGAGGATGAAGGTGATCGCGCTCGGGGACCGCCACGTCAGCGCGGCGAGCAACGCGACCGCGCCCCCTGCGCCGAGCATCGCGGCGGCGAAGATCGCGGGTCCCGAACCGGCCCCGAAGATAATCGCAGCGACCGCGCCGAGTGCTGCGACCGACGACACGCCGACGACCGCGGGGTCGGCGAGCGGGTTGCGGAGATAGCCTTGCAGGACCGCACCCGACAGCCCGAGCGTCGCGCCGAGCGCGAGGCCGAGCACCGCGCGGGGCAGGCGGAGTTCGAGGATGATCCACCAGCGCGGATCGCTCGATAACCAGGCGTGGAGCGGCACCCAGACCTTGCCGCAGCCGAGTGACAGGCCGAACAGAAGGATGACGAGCAGGCCGAGGGCGATGAGTTTGGGCGTGCGGGTCATCCCGCCATTTCCTCATCTGCGCGCGCTCTACACATAACCACTTCCCCGGCGAAGGCCGGGGCCCAGTTGGGGGACGATCGGAATTGTGGGCGGAACTCCATCACGCCGACCTTGCCAACTGGGCCCCGGCCTCCGCCGGGGTGGCGTTCAGGGATAGGGTCCCCAGTGCTCGAACCTCGCATCACAGCCCCGCCCTTATCGCGGCTAGGCGTTCGAGCGCGGGCGGAATGGTCGGGCCGCCGCAGTTGATCAGGACGCGGGGGAAGACGGCTTGCGGCGTGGTCGGCAGCAAGCGGCGGCGCAGCGCGGCGCCGCGGCTGGCACTTTCGGGGGCGATCACGATGGCCGGGGGCCGCGTCACGATCGTCTCGGCCGAGAGCGTGCCGGTATGCCTAAGGCCGTAGCTGGCGGCGGCGTTGCGGAAGCCGACGCGGGTCATCATCTCATTCAGCAACGTGCTCCCCCCGGTCGCGAGATCGCCGCTGATATAGAGCAGAGCGCTGGGCGACTCGCCATCTTTGTGGCTCCAGCGCGTCACCGCACGATCGATATCGGCGTTGATCCGCGCGCCACCCGCGGGCGCACCGACCGCGTCGGCAATCTGCTTTACCTGCGCCTTGCTCTCGGCGATCGAGTCCGGAATGCCCAGCAGCAGCGTCTTCAGGCCGGCACGGGCGTAGGCCGCCTGAGTCGCAGGCGGGGTGTAGGTGCTGGCGATGACGAGATCGGGGTGGAGCGCGATCACCTCCTCAGCGGTCCCGGCGATGCCGCGAAACTGCCGCGCGACGGCGAGCGGGATCGAGGTCGCCGACGGGTCCTGCGAATAATGGCTGATCCCCGCGATCCGCGATGCGGGCAGGATCCGGACCAGCACCGAATCCACGCACGGATTGGTCGAGACGATCCCCCCGCCGCCGCCGCCCGCGCCAGGGGATTGCGCGCAGCCCCCGAGCAGGAGCGCGAAGAGGATCGACCCGCGCCTCACTTCAGCCGCAACCGCACGCCGCCATACGCCGCGCGACCGTAATTGCCGTAACCCGCGACCGTCTCGTACCGCGCGTCGGTCAGGTTATCGACGCGGCCGTACAGCGCGATCCGGTCGTTGATCGGCATTTCGGCGCGGATGCCCGCCAGCGCATAGCCGTCGAGCCGCACGGTGTTGCCGGCGTCGTCGAAGCTGTCGCCGACCATCGTCACGGTGCCACCGACCGACAGCCCGAACACGAACCGGTAGTCGGCGTTGACGCTGGCGGTCTGCTTCGGGCGACGCGCGAGGTCGTTGCCGAAATTGGCGCCGATCGCGCGGTTCTCGGTGTGGATATAGCTGTAGTTGGCGGTCAGCGTCAGCGCATCGACCGGACGCAGCGCGAGCGTAAACTCGACGCCGTCCGCTTCGGCACGCGCGACATTGTCGTACACGCCGAACGGGCGATCGACGCAGATCGAACCGGCCGTCGCCTGCTCCGTCGGGCTGCAATTGCGGAAGTCGATCTGGTTGCGCGTGCGGCGGTTGAAATACGTCACTCCCGCGCGGACCCGGTCGCCGAGAAACGCCTGCTCGATGCCGATATCGAAGTTCCGTGCGGTCTCGGGATCGAGGTCGCGGTTCCCGTAGGCGGAAAAGAGCTGGTACAAGGTCGGCGCCTTGAAGCCTTCGCCATAGCTGGCGCGGATGGTGGTACCGGTGCGCAACGCCAGCGCCGCATTTGCGCCGAACGTCGTGTGGCTGCCGAAATCCTCATGGTCGTCGTTGCGCACGCCGCCGGTGATCGTGAGGATGTCGAGCGGCTTGACGATCAGCTGGCCATAGACGCTGGTGATGCCGGTATCCGCGAAGGTGAAGCCGTCGTTGAAGCGGCTGTTCTCGCGCTCGACGCCCGCGACGACGCGGACCTCGTCGAGCGGACGGAAATCGCCCTGATATTCATAGCGTTCGCTGCGACCGCGGCCGATGAACGACACGTCGCCGCCGGGCTGCGAGAAATTGTCGCGGTTGATGTCGGCGATCGTGAACGCGACGCGGTTGTTGAACCGGCCGTCGGCGAAGTTCGCGTGCAGGCCGGCATAGCCGTAGAGTTCCTGCGTGGTCCCATAGGCAAGGCTGTCCGCGACCACGAAGGTTTCCGGATTGAAACCATCGTCGATCTCGACCTTGCTGTCCGCGAAATAGCCGCGCAGATCGAGACCGATCCCGGGCGCGAACTCGACACCCAGCCGTCCGGTGGCGCCATATTGGCGATAGCCGTCGCGCTCGGTACCGCTGGCCGCGGACGAAATGCCGTCGGTCTTCAGATAGCCGCCGGTCAGCGAGCCCGACACCGGTCCGGACTTGCCCGACACGCCCGCGCTCGCGAACATGCTGTCGGCATAGCCATATTCGGCGTTGGCGCGCGCCTGCATGCCTTCGGTCGGTGCGGCGGTGATGATGTTGACGACGCCACCGATCGCCTGGCTGCCCCATGGCACCGAGTTCGGCCCGCGCAACACTTCGATCCTCTCGACCGAACTCGATAGGAGGTTACCGAAATCGAAACCGCCGCCAGTCGAGGCGGGATCGTTGACGCGTACTCCGTCGATCACGACCAGGGTCTGGTCGGATTCGGCACCGCGGATCCGCACGCCGGTCAGCGCGCCGAGCGTGCCGTTGCGCGTGACGGTGACGCCGGGCGTGGTTGCGAGCAGATCGGATACAACGACGGTCTGGCGGCGTTCGATCTCGGCGCGGTCGATCACGGTCACCGCCTGCCCGATCTCGCTCGCTGGCTGTGCGACGCGGCTCGCGGTGACGACGACTTCGGGGGCGTCGGTATCGGGGATGTCCTGCGCGTAGGCCGGCACTGCGATCACCGCGGCGCTCAGGAGCAGGAAGAATTTCGTCATGGGCACGTCCTGGCAGAACCGCCCACGACCATTCGGGGACGGCAGACGTCTCTCGCTCGAGGAAACCCGGCTGCACCGGAGCACTCGTCCGCGCCGGACACCCGCCCGCGCAGTGGATCGACCGTGAGAGGCAGGTCTCCTGGCTTCCGGGTCACCGCCTCCACCCCGCCTTCCCGGGCCGGAACCCAGTGGCATAATCGGGGTGGCCGCTATCCGGTCACAGTTGCGGGTACAGCGCCGGTCTTGCGGATTTGGATCCTGACGACCCGGCCCGCGCACCGACTTCCCTTTTGATCCCGTCGCCGGGAACCCTTCACAAGGGTGGCATTAGTCGCGCGCCATGCACGGGTCAACGCGGGCCTACTGATCCTCCCCCTGGCGGGGGAGGATCGTTCGGACTCACCGCCCGCCGTAGCGCAGCCCGACCCAGATCGTCCGCGGTGTCGCGCGCTCGACGATGTTGGCGCCGCTGATCCCCGCCTCGACGCGCTCGTCGAACAGGTTCTCCCCCCGCACCTCCGCGACCAACGAGCGCATGATCGGCAGCGCCGCGTAGGCATCGAGCATCGTCGCGGCCCCAAGCACCCGCGTATTCTGGTCGTCGTCGAACTGCCGCCCGATATGCCGCACGGTCAGCGACAGCGCCGCCGCGTCCTGCCGCCAGTCGACCGTTCCCGACACCTGGTCGCGCGGGGTCTGCGCCGGCCGCAAGCCGTCCAAAGCGGCGGTGATCCCCGAACCCTCGACCTTCGAGTTCGTGTGCGACCACGATGCTTGCACGCCCAGCGGACCCGGCCGATACGACGCATCCAGTTCGAAGCCATGCGCGCGGATCGCATCGAGATTCTGGCGGACGCGGTAGGTGGCGACCCCCGGCAGCACCTGCGGCGGGTTGGTCGTCGTGACGTTGGCTATCGCGTTCTTCAGCCGGTTGTAGAAATAGGTCGCGGCGATGCTCACGCCCGGCGCAGGCGTCAGCGTGACGCCACCTTCGACCCCGGTCAGCCGCTCCGGCGACAACAACGCATTCGCCGCGGTCGCGTCGTTGCCAACCCGGAACGGGCGGTACAGTTCGTTGAGCGTCGGCAGGCGCCACCCGCGATACCCGGCGACACGCAGCGTGATCGTCTCGATCGGCTGGTATGCCACGCCCGCCCGCCCGGTCGTCTCGCTGCCGTCGCGGTCTGCATAGCGCAGGTCGGTCAGCGCCGCGCCGGTCGCCAGCGGGCGCTCGGACAGATAGCCGCCGTCGATCGACCACCAGTCGACCCGTCCTCCAAGACTGAACGTGAAGTCGCCCGCGACCAGGCTCCCATCGGCGAACACGCCGGTCGTCGTCGTACTCCCGCCAGCCTCGCGCCGTCGCGTGGGCGCTGCGTTGACGAACGTATAGAGTTCCTGCGTCTTGCCGCTCACGTCGCGGATATCCGCCCCCAACCTGAGCGTGATGCTCTCGCCTAGCGGCGGCGCGATCTCGATCCGCCCGCCAAGCCCGGTGGCTGGCGTATTATACTGGTTCAGCGACTGGATCGCGGTCGTCCGCGCGGCATTGATGCTGTTGAAGCTGCTCGCGAACGCGCGCGTCTGCAGATACGCCAGCGCCGAATAGCCCCACGCGCCCCGCCCGATCAGCCGGATGCTCGCGTCGGCCCCCTCGCTTGTGTTGGCGGTGAAGTCGCTTCCGCGGTCGCGCGTGTCGGTGAACGCGCTCGCATTCATCTGCAATTCGGTCTTCGCGTCGATCCCGACGACGGTCCGCAGCGCACCCGAAGCCTGCTCATAGGGGGCGGCGCGATCCACGATCCCGCGGCTTTCCTCGACGGTCGGCGTGAAGCCGTCCCCGCGCGCGTACGCCCCCGACAGGGTGGCGAACCCCGATCCGCGTACCAGCGCCGCCGAGCCCTGCGCATCGACCGAATCGCGGCTGCCATAGGCGACGCCGCCCTGGAACGGCGTCAGTTGATCGGGCGTCGCGCTTTCCAGCTCGACCGTTCCGGCCAGCGCACCCGGCCCCTGATACCCGCTGCCGCCACCGCGCGTTACGCGGATGCGCCCAAGCCGCCCGGTCGCATAGGCCGGAAACGCGACCCAGCCGCCGAACGGATCCGCCTGCGGCACCCCGTCGAAGATCAGCAGCGCGCGACTGGAGGCATTGCCGCCGATCCCGCGCAGCGAAATGCCTTGGCTGGTCGGATTGGCACTCCGCGAGTCCGACCGGCGAAACTGCTGCAACCCGGCGACGTCGGCGAGCACGCTCTCAAGCCGATTGCTCGCATTCGCCTGGATCCGGTTTCGATCGATCGTGACGATATCATAGGCGCGATCACCGGGCGCATCCGCCAGCCCGCGCCCGGTGACGACGATGTCGGGCGCAGGCTCGGTCGGGACCGCGGTCGATTGGGCGAGGACGCTTCCCGAGGAGAACAGGATGCAGGCGAGCGCGGACAGCGGGGTGCGAATCATCGGCCCCGCATGACAGCTTTTGTCCTCGCCTGAAAAGCCGGACGGAGGATGCGCGGGAATATATCGCCGACGGGCCAGCGACCGCGCGCATTGGGCCAGCGCCAAGACGCCCTATATTGGCGGAAACCCCATCGATGCGAGCGTTCGATATCGGTGGAGGCCTGCGTTCACGCTGATGGGACATACCATGACCGAGTATAAGAAGACCGACGAGGCGATCGCCAAGCTCACCCCCGAGCAGTTCCACGTGACGCAGCAGAGCGGCACCGAACGGCCGGGAACGGGCGAATATCTGAACACCCGCGAACCTGGCCTGTACGTCGATATCGTCTCCGGCGAGCCGCTGTTCGCGTCCGCCGACAAGTTCGATTCGCATTGCGGCTGGCCCAGCTTCACCCGGCCGATCTCGCCGGTCCACGTGACCGAACTGCACGATCGCAGCCACGGCATGGTCCGCACCGAAATCCGCTCGGCCGGTGCCGACAGCCATCTCGGCCATGTGTTCGAGGACGGCCCGCAGGATCAGGGGGGCTTGCGCTACTGCATCAACTCCGCGTCTCTGCGGTTCGTGCCGCGCGACGAGATGGAGGCGCAGGGCTATGCCGCCTATCTCGATCAGGTCGACGCGGCGGGCTGACGGTACGGCTGGCGGTACTGGGGCATGAAACGGGACGGCACGCATCAGCAATGCCGCCCCGCCCTATCGCGGGGAAGTCGGCGGGCGCCGAAGCCCGCGGCGTGCGAGTGATCGGGATACCGCCCGGCTCCCACCGCGGCATAAAGCCCAGCTCCGAGCCCCGCCGCGCCCTCGTTCCCACAGGACCCTCATGCCGGACGCCGTTCGTCCGAACTGAAATCACCCCGACCCTGTAGCTGCTTCGCGCGGTAACGGGGCGATGCGACCGACCCCATAACGTTAAAAACCCCGCTAGCCAAAGGGCTAGCGGGGTTTTCAATGGTGGGCGTGGCAAGGATTGAACTTGCGACCCCTGCGATGTCAACACAGCTCGGTGTGATGCTTCCGCGGTTTTCCGTCGATTGTTAAACGGCACGGGTGAGAACATAGAGGGAAGAGAACGAGAATGCCGAGCATTCTTACCGCAACTTTACCGCAAGCTAAAAGAGGCGAAACGGGAAGTTGATTTCGGCCTATCTGCCGCTCGATGTCAGCGACTGACTGGCGATCTGGCGTGACTTTCTAGATGACAAACATAGCGATCCAAGCTGGGTCGTGACGGACGAACCGAGCTGTCCGCTCATCTAGTCAAGATCGCACCAGCGTGCGTGAGCCTTCGCGTCGGGGAAGCCGAGCGCCCTTGCCAGAGCTTCGGCGGCCGGCGTCGGGTCGGCGCCCGGACCCGCGTCAAGTAACGAATTGGTCTCCCACCGGATGTCACGCTCGAAACGGGAAAGTGTCGCGGCACTGATCCCTGCCGTCGAAGCCACCTGTTTCAATGAGAGACCAAGGTCGCGTCGTCGAACTCGCGAACGCGCTCAGACCAACCGGACTCCATTCCGGCCAAGCCTGAACCAGCTCCCCGGGATTGAGGTCGAGCGCCGCCTGAAGCCGGAAGACCGTGTCAGCCGCCGGGCGTCGGCGCGGCTCCTCGGGAGACCGCAGCCGCTGCGCCTCGAGATGCGCGACCGTCTCGCGCTTGATGCCAGCGGCCGCGGCAAGGCGCGCCTGCGTCCATTTCCGCGCCTTCCGCGCGTCCCTGAGCGTCGTTCCGAACCCATCGGGAACCGAAGAGAGCGGGAATCTGAGTGGAGGGGAAAATTCCATGTAACTAGTTTGCACCACAGCGTTCGGCGGCTTCTATAACCGCAAGACGCTCTGCCGCAACCCCGGCCATCGCCTGGACGATGGTGGCCGGGCGCCCCGTCCGAGCACCCAAGAGAGGAGGAAAAACGTGGCTAGCCTGACCGATCTCGATCGCCGCCTGTCGCGCAAGCTGGACGCTCGCAAGGGCATTCAGCTGACTCCGGACGAACTCGACCTACTCGTCACCACCGGCGCCTACCAGGCCTTCCGCGATGCCGTGGCGACCCACCAGAGGGACCTATGCCTGCAACGAAGCGAAGCAAACCGCTCTACGAGCGCGGCGGATATCAACTTCATCGGCGCCAAGGACGTACCGCGCTCGAGATCGTCTGGTACGACGACGAACGAAAGCGCGAACGAAGCGCTAGCGCGCGCACAGAGGATGTCGAGCTCGGGCGTGCTGCGCTCGATCGGCTCTACCTAGAGAAGACCAAGGGAGAGGCCTTCTGCCCGACCTGCGGACAGCGCCGCGAGGCGACGCGCGTCTACCTGTCCGCCGCGATCGCTGACTATCTGACGCTCTCGGCCGGAAAATCGTCGATCGACGCGATCCGCCCCCGACTGACACACGTTCTTGCCTACCTGGTCGAGAAGGATCTAGCCGCAACTACCTGCGACGACGTCGACGAGGACTGGATCGAACGCTTCAGGAAGTGGCTCCATGCAAGGCCGATCGTGACACCGACGGGCATCAGGAAGGAGCGTTCCTGGTCGACGGTCGAGAACAGCGTCCTTCAGCTCGCAGCGGCCGTCAACCGGAGCGGCGGCATCAAGGCGAAGTTCAAGGCGCAGCAACCGAAGGAGGTGAACCAGACACCTCAGCACCGAAGCGATCTCGCCGAGCTCGCAGCGATGTTTAGCTACTGCGTGTCGCCCCCACCGGGGAAGCAGCCTGCCGAGCGTGCGAAGCGCGATCGCGCAAGCCTTCTAGCGTTCCTGCGGATCAGCATCGCGACGATGGCCCGGCCGGACGCCGCGCACGACGTCTCGACCGATCCGGCACGGGGCCAATGGAATTCCGACCGCAGGATACTCAACCTCAATCCCGCACAGCGGCGCCAGACCCGAAAGTATCGGGCTACCGTTCCGGTGCCCAAGCAGATGGCCGCAGTATTGGATTCCACCGTCGGCAACCTGATCATCGGGACCAGCGTGAAGTCCGCTTGGGAGACGATGGCCAAGGCGCTCAACCTCCCTAGCGACGGCGAGTCGGGGATGAAGCTGATTCGGCGGTCAGTTGCCAACATCGTCCGCCAGCGGCTTCCTCAGGAAGCATGGGGCGAGCTCGAAATGTTTCTTGGACACGACAAGTTCGACGACGTGAGCGACCTATATGCACCGTTCAGGCCGGACTACTTACGACGTGCACTGGCAGTTGTTGAGAGCATCATCGACGAGCTAGAGACTCTAGCGCCCGGGGCTTTCTCGTCGCTCGACACGCGATAGTTAGCTCATAGAGAGTAGGACGTCACACCGAACAAACGCAGCATGGAGGCTTCAATCCGCAATCTCAAGTGATGCTTCAAACCCGTTGACTACGCCGTCACCTCTGCCAAGGGCCATAATTAGTGCGGCGAGGTGACGAACGTGTCCGTTGGAGTTTTGCGCCTCAGAGGATGGTAGGCGTGATGCCGCCGTCGACCCGCAACGCCGCGCCGTTCGTAGCCGAGGATAGCGGACTCGCGACATATGCTACTAGTGCCGCGATCTCCTGTGGTTCGATCATCCGCTGGATCAGCGAGGTCGCACGGTCCTTGGCGAAGAAAGCACGCTCGATCTCTTCCGCCGGAGCATCCGGATCCTCGGCTACGCTCTTCAGGAAGTCGGCAATACCTTCCGAACGCGTAGTACCAGGCATCACCGTGTTCACGGTCACCCGCGTACCCTTCGTCAGCCCGGCGAGCCCCCTCGATATCGAGAGCTGCGCTGTCTTCGTCATGCCGTAGTGGATCATGTCCGGCGGCACCATCACGCCGGACTCGCTCGCGATGAAGATCACGCGTCCCCAGTCGCGACGGATCATGCCGGAAAAGTAGGCTCGTGACAGCCGCGCGCCGGAGAGCACATTGACTTCGAAGAACCGTCGCCAGTCGTCGTCGGTGATCTCACCGAACGGCTTGGCCTCGTAGATGCCGAGATTGTTCACGAGTATGTCGACTTCGGGAACCGCGGCGACAAGGCGCTCGGCGCCATCGGCCGTCGCCGGATCCGCTAGGACGCCCCTCGCACCGGTTTCCGCCACGGCGACATCGAGCTTCGCCTGATTGCGGCCGCAGATTATCACATCCGCACCTTCGTCCTTGAGGCGTCGGGCGATTTCGAGGCCGATGCCCGCAGTTGATCCGGTAACGAGAGCGGTCTTGCCTTCGAGTTGCAGATCCATGTTCAATTCCTTTCAAGAGTTCCAGTCGGGTGCGAGGCCCTGAAGGCTGACGAGAGGACCGTCTGGGGGAGCAAGCGCTGTGATCGTCCTCAGGTCGTCACCCGTCAGGACGAAGTCGAAGATCCGAACGCCGCTTGCATCGACCATCGACATCCTGCCTGCCCTTGCATGCGATATGACGGTTTAGCAGTTGGTTGATAACCAAGCTCCGTTCCACATGAGCTTGGAACCGACTTCACAGACGAGGACGATCCGGTCGGACGTCGGATCCTTTGGGGTCCGCCAAGGAAGCCGACGCTCGATACTCCTCGAAAGGTCGGAGGCCTCAAGCGCCCGTCCGCCTTCATCACCGAGCCTGCTTCCTCAACTCGACCGGCAGTTGGTCGATCGGACAATACCGGTAGGTCGTCGCTCCGCGTCCTCGACCTGTCGAGAACGTGAGTGCGTCCTGGACGGATACGGTCTGCCGCTCGACAACTCTTGCCGCACGGCCCACGCCTGCATCGATGCAGGACTGGCTGACGTCGAACGTGCTTCCCCTGCGCGACAGTATCCGAGCCACGCAGGACCTGGTGTGTGCGGTGCTGATCCCTCTACCGTCATACTGCCGGATCGCGGCGTTCGCCGGCTCACGGCAGGAGGAGCCCTTCGCTACGAAGATGCCCAGCTTCAGGAGATAGACGCCTCCCGGCTTTCGCGACGTATCCACGCTGGCCGTTGCGACGGCGGCGATCATGCAGGCGGAGGCGACGGCTCCCGCCGCGTGCAAGGTCGTTCTGATCTTCATGCGCTGTTCCTTGAGGTGGTCTTGGGCGTGGTTGGAGTCGAACGGGACTGACCGACGGCCTGCGTTCGGTCTTGGATCATACGAACACGAAAGGACCGGACGGCTGAACGGTCAAGACGGGTCGGATCGACGCCTGCTCGTCCGACTTGGATCGTAGCGGCGGGGCTGGGGTCATCGTCGCAGTGGTCGTCGGACGTCCATCGGTCTGGCGCAACCGTCAGGCTGCTCACCGCCGACCCCATGCTTTCGATCAGCTTGAACAGGCTGCCGCCGGATGACATCGATGCCGTTCGGCCGAGGCCGATCCGTCGATCGGTCTCCGATCCGCTGGTCGAGCGGTCCGGACAATGCGAGAAACGAACATGTATTCCTTCCTCCTCCCGATCGTTCTTCTCATCACGACTGCCGCGGGGGCCCTCGCCGTACGTTCGAGACCGCTAGGCGTGCGAGTGGGCTTCCTGGCCATGCTGGTGACGGTTCCGGCCTTTCTGCTGTACTGGTCCGGCACCTCGCCCCTTCTCACGGGTGATACGGTACCCATGGGACCGGAGGGGCACTGGCTGCGAGCCCTCGGGATCGTTTGGTGGTTCGCGGCGGCGCGGATGCTGGCCCTGATCGTCGATCGCATCCTCGGTCATGACGAGGCTTCGCGAGAGGCCCGCATCACTTCGGACTTGCTCTGCGCGGCGATCTACATCGCGGCCTTCCTCGTAGTACTGAACTTCGTCCTGCTCCTTCCGGTCAATGGTCTCGTCGCCACGTCGGGCATCATGGCGGTCGTCATCGGCCTGGCGTTGCAGAACACCTTGTCGGACGTCTTTTCGGGCGTCGCCGTCGGCATCGAGCATCCGTTCGCCGTCGGCCACCGGATCTCGCTCGGGGAAGGCGTGGAGGGCGTCGTCGTCCAAGTGAACTGGCGGTCGATCCGGATACTGACCGACGGCGAGGACGTCGCCACGATACCGAACAGCGTCGTGGCGAAGGCGCAGATCGTGAACCGGAGCTTCCCGACGGAGCGCCGTGCGACCAGACTGCAACTCGTCCGCCCTGCAGCGGAGTCCCCCGAGTGGATGATGCATGTTCTGCGGCAGGCCGTCCTCCTGTGTCCGGATGCGCTCGAAACGCCTGCCCCTTCGGTCACGATCTCCAGCCTCGGCATGCGCAGCACGACCTACGCCGTCGACTTCTTCGTCGCCGGGTCGTCGATGATCGGGCGCACGAAGAGCCTTCTGCTTCTGCATGTGCACAGGCAGTTGCGATACGCGGCGCTGCTAGCGGAGGACGAAGCGGGCGCTGGAGAGGAGGTGAAACCTCGGGCGGGAACAGCAGCGGCGCTGTTGAGCCAGATCACGCTATTCGATCCCCTCACCGAAGCGCAGCGCGGGGACGTCGCGAAGCAAATGACGAGATGTACGCTGGAGGAGGGTGACGAGCTGTTCCGAGAAGGCGCCGAAGACGATCGGTTGTACGTAGTGGCTTCCGGCGTGCTGGAGATAAAGCGCGCTACCGGCAAAGGCGCGCGATTGCTGATCGGCCGAATAGGAGCAGCCGAATACATCGGCGAGATCAGCATGCTCACGGGTGCGCCTCACGCCGCCGATGCGGAAGCCTGCACCCGAACCGTCGTCTACGAGTTGTCGCGCGATGTCCTGTCACCTCTGCTTCGGGACAATGCCGAACTGGCCAAAGCGTTCGAGAGGTCCGTCCGGCGCGGATTGTGCCTTGTGGAGCGAGCCGTCGCCACGCAGGCGGGGGCGCCGTTGCCCGGGCCAGGCGCCATACTTGCTGGCATCCGCCGTCTCTTCGGTCACGGTGCGACCGCTGCGGGGACGCTGCCCGAGTGAGAGCGTTGGCGACCGAAACCGGCTTCTGCATCCCCTGAACGTCCTCATCGGCGGTTGCATCAACTACTATTGCGACGGCTTCGTAATAAAAGCGCAAGATCGTTTGAGACGCGCCCGAGACGAAGGCCGATGGCCGGCGTACGCAACGGGCGAACCATCCGCTGCGGTGGAGCAGCGAGATGAAGATCGAGGACGACCATGCGGTCCGGGCGACGCGTGTCGCTGGCCGGGCGTGGATCGGTGCTGGGCTCGTGTCGCTGATCATCGCCCTCGCCATCTCGCTCTGGCCCCACAGCCTCTTCGGTTCTCTCCATGCAGTGGCTCTTGTGCCTCTCCTCGTACTTTCCACGGGTGTGATCGCGTTAGGCTATCGACGGATCTCCGCTGGCCCCGGTATCGGGCCCGCCGCCGCGCAAAGCGGCAACCGCTTCCACCTCAGCCGCATTCCCTTATGGGAACAGGACTGGTCCCCGATCCAACGGCGCCTTGCCGGAATGTCGCCACGCAGCGACTTCGCCACGACCGACAACTCCGAAATAGGCGAGTTCGCATCGACGATCAGGACGATCGCAGTCAACAGCGCTGCCATCGCCTTCACTGAACATGTAACGCCGGACCAGGCTGCATCCCGGTACCTTCCTCCGTTTGACGATACCGTCGCCCTCGCGGCGGTTCGCGCCTATCTGCACGGGGAGGTCGGCTTCGAGACCGAGACAAAACTCGAGACGGCCGACGGCGAAGCGATCTGCGTGGTCGTCTCCTTCGACTTTCCGGACGATCCGACCGGAGACATCGTAGTATTGATGAGCGCGGTCGACATCTCGCCCTACAAGTTCTCGGTGCCCGACCGATCCGACGAAGGAGCGCTTGGAAGGACCGCGATCGACGCTGACGCGATGGGCATACTCACGACGGCCATAGTCGACGAACTGTGCGAGCACCTGAGCACGGTCCAGATCAGCGCGGAGTCCACGGTGCGTTGGCTCGGACGAGCCGATCCTGATCTGATGGAAGTCCGCAAATCGATACGGAACGTCCTTCTCGCCAACGATCGGTCGGCGATCATCATTCGGTTGGCCAGGGACTTCCTCAGAAAGTCCGGAACGTCGCTCGAATCCATCTCGCTCGCCGCTCTTATCGACGAGACGGCGCTGCTCATGGCGAACGAACTGTCCGCGGCGGGGATAGACCACGAGTTGCTCATCGCGGACGACCTTCCCGAGATCACCGCGGACAGGGCGGCGGTGCAGCAGCTCCTCATGCAGCTGCTGGCTGTCGCGATCGAGGCGTTAAAGGTCGAGGCGACGCTTGAGAGGCGGCTCACCATTCTGGCGAACCGCCATCACGACGACGAGGTTATCGTCGCGATCGAGGACAACGCAGGAAGCATCGGGCCTGAACGACTGGATCCTGCCGCAATCCCCACGCCGGGCATCGTCTCCGTCGAAAGACGACGATTGGCAGCTTGCCGGGAAACAGTGGTCGCCCATGGAGGCCAGCTCCGGATCCTGAGAAAGCCCGGCCTAGGCTCCGTGATCTCCTTCACGTTTCCCGCAAACGGGATCGGCGTCGGTGAAGCCGATGGTGAGGTCCCTCCTAGCATCGAGGAATACGTCACTCTCCAGGAGGAACTGTCTCCGCTGCGCTCCGCACCCCATACCAAGAGATATTAGAAGCCGAGCGACGTCATGCCTATTCTACCACAACGAACACGGTGCGATGTCGCACCGATCTGCGGAACGGACGAGACGCAGCGGTTCGATGCCGTAGGATCCTGCTGATGCGACAGAACCCCGAAACGAACCGGGTCCACCTCTACGTCCCCGCGCCCCGCGTGCAGTCGATCAGTCTCAACGGTCCCGGCGAACACCCGATCACCGTGACGCGGCTGCGGTCCGATCTCGAGGATTCGGGGATGACGACCCCCCATCTGGTCGAGGACGCGTTCATGATCTCGATCCAGCTGCGCGATTATCGCGGCGATATCTTCCTGCGAGGGCGCAAGCTCGCGTTCAACCGCCAGGCCGCGGGCATGGTGCTGATGTACGACTACCAGCGGGAATGGAGCGCGCATCTTCGTTCGGCGTTCGATTGCGTCAACATTCATGTGCCGCGTTCGGCCCTCGACGCAGTGGTGAACGACCGGCATTCCGGCACGGTGGAGAGCCTGCGGTTCGAGCCGGGTGAACCCGAGCCGGACCAGACGATCCTGGGAGTCGTGCAGGCGCTGATCCCCGCGCTAGATGCACCGAACGAGCCCAATCAGCTGTTCCTCGATCACATGGGCTGGTCGCTGGGGGCTCACGTCGTCAAGTCGTACGCCGAAGTCGTCCACGTCAAACCGGCGGGTCGGGGCCATCTCGCGCGCTGGCAGGAGCGACGCGCCAAGGAATTGATCGACGCCAATCTGGCCAACGAGATATCGCTGGGGACGCTGGCGGCGGAGTGCGGGCTCTCGACCAGCCACTTCGCGCGCGCCTTTCGTCTGACGACCGGCGTCCCTCCGTATCAGTGGCTCCTGGGCCGTCGTCTTGAGCAGGCACAGACCTTCCTGCGCGACGAGGACCTGTCGATCGCACAGATCGCGGATCTCTGCGGCTTCTCCGATCAAAGCCACCTCACGCGCGTCTTCACGCGTGCGACAGGCGAGCCGCCCGCGGCCTGGAGGCGGCGGCAGGGCGCCTGAGCAGGACTGATCTACGAAGGTCTTCGGATCACTGGCCGGCCCGTCCCCTGAGACGTGATGGCTTCGGGTTGCAATGGAAGTCGCGTGGACGACCCGGTGCGTAACCGACCTCGCGAGAGCTCCAGCCGCATCGGCTACCCCTCTTCGTCGGATGCGTGCGTTGTTTGGCTATCAATATCTTAGGAGGTCCTTTCAGGGGCCATTTCCCCAGCATGCCACTGTCTCGGCATTCATGCGCAGCTCGGCGTTCGTAACCCGCCATCGAGGCACGGCGCGCAAGATCGCATCAACGGCTGGGAGTTCCTTGCGGTGAGCCGGGGGCGCCTGTCCCCACCATCGTTCATGCGCACCACGTCCAAGCCATGCCGTCTCTCGCCAAGCCGGCGTGGAGAGGCCGGTCGTATCAGACGGGCATTGAACCCGGGGTCCGACGACTTTCCGGGGACGCCACCCGCCAGACCAACGCCGAGCCGTCGAGGTAACCCATGATCGCCCAAGCCAATCACACCGTCCAAGCAAACGGCATCCGCCAGAACTACATCGACGCCGGTGCCGGCGCTCCGGTCGTACTGCTTCACGGGTTTCCCGAGACCAACTTCGCGTGGCGCCACCAGATACCGGTGCTCGGCGAACTGTACCGCATCATCGCACCCGATCTGCGCGGATACGGCGAGACCGACAAACCCGCCAGCGGCTACGACAAGCGCACGATGGCCAATGATCTCGCAGCACTGCTCGACACTCTTGGGATTCAGAAGGTCGCCCTCGTCGGACACGACCGCGGTGCTCGCGTTGCTACTCGCTTCGCCAAGGATTTCCCGGACCGTGTCGAACGCCTGGTGGTAATGGACAACGTGCCCACCCGGGTCGTCGCACGCGAGATCAACGCGGAGATCGCCAAGGCGTACTGGTTCTTCCTCTTCCATCTCGTTCCCGACCTTCCCGAGACCCTGATCTCAGGCAAGGAGGAGCCCTGGCTTCGTTGGTTCTTCTCCGATTGGGCCTACGATCCGGCAGCGATCTCCGGCGAGGCCTTTGACACCTACGTCCGCGCCTTCAGGGCACCCGGGGCCGTGCGCGGAGCGATGGCCGACTACCGCGCCAACGCCGAGGACGTGGCGCAGGACCTCGTCGACGCCAACGTCAAGATCGCCTGCCCGACGCTAGCGCTCTGGGGCGCGGACTTCGGCGCGGTCGGCAAGATGTTCGACATGCCAAAGGTCTGGGGCGAGATGGCCGACGACCTGCGGGCGGTTCCCATCGAGCGTTGCGGCCATCTCCCGCACGAGGAGCGGCCGGAAGCCGTCAACGCTCTGCTTCTCGAGTTCCTCGAGACGTGGAACGGCTGAGGCCGTGTCCAGTCCTCTAGGCGCCGCGACTTGTCGCGAGGCGGTGCCCTTTCGACCTAGGCTTCGGTCCGACCACAGCCGGCGGGCGCGAACCAGCTCAGCCGCCACGCACGGCACCGGAGCATTCATATGACGCCTTCGTCCAATCCCACCGCCGCGGGCCTACGCCTCGTACGGGACCTTCAGGAAATCCTCGGCTCAGGAAACGTCCTGACCGGGAGCCGGCAGACCAAGCGCTATCGCACAGGATTCCGCTTCGGGTCAGGTGACGCGCTAGCGGTCGCCAAACCCTCCTCGCTGCGCGAACTGTGGCATGTGGTGAACGCCTGCGCCCGCACCAGGGCGATCGTCATCATGCAAGCCGCCAACACCGGCCTCACGGGCGGGTCGACGCCCGACGGCGACGACTACGACCGCGATGTCGTCATCGTCAGCACGGTCCGCATGGGAGGCATCCGTCCGATCCGGGACGGGCGTCAGGTGGTGTGTCTGCCGGGCTCCACGCTCTTCCAATTGGAGGACATGCTCGCGCCCATGGGCCGCGAGCCGCATTCGCGCATCGGCTCGTCCTGCATCGGGGCGTCCGTGCTGGGTGGCGTGTGCAACAACTCCGGCGGCGCGCTCATTCAGCGTGGTCCCGCCTTCACACAAATGACGCTGTTCGCCAGAATCGGCGACGACGGCGTCGTGGACCTGGTCAACCATCTCGGTATCGACCTCGGCGATGATCCCGAAACCATCCTGAAGACGATCGAAACCGGTGCGTACGACGAAGCCGACATCGTCGACGACGAGGAGCGGACCTGCTCCGACCATGACTACCAGAACCACGTCCGCGACGTCGACGCGGAGACGCCGGCCCGGTTCAACAACGATCCTCGCCGGCTGTTCGAGGCAGCGGGGTCGGGCGGACACGTCGTCGTCTTCGCGGTGCGTCTCGACACCTTCCCGCACGACGAAGAGATCGCGGAATTCTACTTGGGGACGAACGACCCGGCGGAGCTGTCAGCGTTCAGACGGCAGGTCCTGCAGCACTTCCGATCGCTGCCCGTCGAAGGGGAGTACATCCACAGTTCCGCGTTCGCGCTGACCGAAAGATACGGAAAGGACACCTTCCTCGCGATCCGGCATCTGGGCGCGAAGCGCCTCCCGGGCCTGTTCGCCCTGAAGGGCAGGTTCGACGCCCTCGTCGCACGCGTACCGTTCCTTCCGGACAATCTGTCCGACCGGATCATGCAGGGGGTCGCGGATCTCTTTCCCCCGCACCTTCCCCGCCGGCTCTACGAGTATCACGAACGGTTCGAGCACCATCTCATCCTTCGGATGTCGGGCGAAGGCATCGCCGAAGCGCGGGAGCTCCTCGGCCGGTCGTTCCCGACGTCGAACGGCGACTACTTCGAATGCACCCCGGACGAGGGGGCGAAGGCGTTCCTGCACCGGTTCGCCGTCGCCGGCGCCTCAATCCGGTTCCGCGCGCTTCACCGCGACCAGATCTCCGACATCGTGGCCCTGGACGTGGCGCTGCGCAGGAACGACGAGGACTGGGCCGAGAAGCTGCCGCCGGAACTGGCGACGAAGGTCGTCGGGGTCAGCTACTGCGCCCACTTCTTCTGCCACGTGTTCCACCGGGACTATCTGCTGAAGCCGGGGTGCGACCCCGTCGCCTTCGAGAACGCGATGTGGGAGCTCCTGGACGAGCGTCGAGCCGAGTACCCGGCCGAACACAACGTCGGCCACCTCTACCAGGCGAAGCCCGCGCTCGTGCGTCACTACCGGGAACTCGATCCGACCAACAGCCTGAACCCGGGCATCGGGCGGACTTCGAAGAACGCCGACTGGAACTGAACGTCCGGATCCGGACCGAAACATCATGGAGAATGCTATGTCGAAGCTCGCTCGCTTCCGGAATGAGGACGGTCTCGGCCTCGCGGCGGACGCCGGAGACGGCTTCCGGGCCGTCTGGTGGAACGACGCCGCCTATCCGGGCGATCTGCCGGAACTGATCGCCGCAGGCATCGACCTGATGGACGTGATCCAGCAGTTCCGCTCTGCGCGGCCCATCGATCTGGACCTCGTCGAACGGCTTCCGCCTCTGCCCGATCCCGCCAAGATCATCTGCGTAGGTCTGAACTATCTAGACCATGCCGCAGAAGGGCACTTCGAGGTTCCGAGCTATCCGACGATCTTCGGGCGGTTCGCCTCGAGCCTGATCGGTGACGGAGCGCCCATCATCCGACCGGACGTTTCCGATCATCTCGACTTCGAAGGTGAACTGGTAGCGGTCATCGGCCTCGGCGGTCGTCACATCCCGGAGGAGGAGGCTCTGCTTCACGTCGCGGGATATTCGATCTTCAACGACGCCTCGGTCCGCGACTATGAGTTCCGCACGCCGCAGTGGACGGTCGGCAAGAACTTCGACGGCACCGGTGCCTTCGGTCCCTGGTTCGTGCCTGCCGCGGCCCTTCCCCCCGGCGCGAAGGGGCTGCGTCTCCAGACGCGTCTCAACGGCGCGGTGGTGCAGGACATCTCGACCGACGACATGATCTTCGACGTCGCCCGTCAGATCTCGCTGCTCAGCGAAGCCATGATGCTCGCGCCTGGGGACGTCATTGTGACCGGAACGCCCGCCGGGGTCGGGTTCGCACGCACACCACCGCTCTGGATGAAGCCCGGCGACGTCTGCGAAGTCGAAATCGAAGGGATCGGCATCCTCTCGAATCCGGTGCAGCAGGAAGTTGCGAGAACCGCGAGATGACGCCCCTACCGAACATCGAACCGCACGGTCAGAGACCTTTGCCGTCGACGGGGGCGACGCGGGCGATTGACGCCGCGCCGG
>JAJNQF010000393.1 GCA_021154945.1 Sphingomonas sp. | reverse complement strand
GGGCCCCGGCCTTCGCCGGGGTGGTAGTAAGGGAGGCCGGGTACCGGGCTGCTTAGTTCCCCGCGCGGTAGCCCTGATATTGGCCGCATTCCGAACGCTGCGGGTCGCGCTTACAACGTTTCGCCAGTTCCTTGCGCTGCTTGCCCTCTTCGGCTTCCTGCTTGCGCATCTTCTTGCCGTAGTTGCGGTCCGATTCTTCCTGGCTGGTCGTGGTCCAGTCGACCGCCTTGCCGGCGACCTGGAATGGTGCCTTCACGATCGAGGTTGCGGTGCTGATGCAGCCACTCACGAGGAACGGCAGCAGCGCCAGCACGGGAAGGTATTTACGCATTTACTTCACTCCTGCGCGTGCGGTTCCCGGGCTCGGTCGCGCGCTTGGCTCCCGTATAGCGGAAAATCGGTGAAGAATCCGTCGATACCTTGCGCGAGGCCTGCGTCGATCTCGGCGGCGATGTCGCCGTGCGCCGCGGGGTCGGTGCCGAGGCGGAAGCGGGTCGGTTCGAAGTAGTTTTCCGCGCGGTAGGTCCAGGGGTGGACGCGCAGGCCGGCGGCGTGCGCGTCGGCGACCAGCGGCGTTGGGGTCGCGTCGGTCCAGAGCATCGCCTTGTCGGGGCCGATCCCGTACGCGTAGGCCGCGATCGCCTTGAGCCCGGCCGGGGTGATCATCGCCGCGTAGCTCGGCTGCGCGCCATCGGCCGGGGCGCCCTCCCCGGCCATCAACTGAATCAGGCGGACCTTCGTCATCTTGTGCAGGCGCTGGAGGTTGGCGACCTCGAACGACTGGATGAAGACCGGCGCTTTGGCCGAATCCCAGCCGGCTTCGCGCAGTTCGGCGACCAGTTTCGCGTCGGTCGGATGGCCGATCTTGGCGAAATAGGTCGGATGCTTGGTCTCGGGATAGATGCCGATCGTCCGGCCCGTCTCGGTCGTGCGGCGCTTGGCGAGCGCGATGATCTCGGCGAGCGTCGGAATCTGGAACTGGCCGTCATAAGCGGTGTTCGCGGGGCGCAGCTTGGGCAGGCGCTCCTTCGCGCGCAGCGTCTTCAGTTCAGCGAGCGTGAAATCCTCGACGAACCAGCCGGTCATGGTCTGGCCGTCTATCGTCTTGGTGGTCTTGCGCGCGGCGAACTCGGGGTGGTCGGCGACGTTGGTCGTGTCCGCGATGTTGTTCTCGTGCCGCGCGACGAGCACGTCGTCCTTGGTCGGCACCAGATCGGGCTCGATGAAATCCGCGCCCTGGTCGATCGCGAGGGAGTAGGCCGCCAGCGTATGCTCGGGCCGGAGCCCGCTCGCACCGCGGTGCGCAATGACAATTGGAGGCGACAATCGGGGCGAAGCTGGCGTCATCGCGGCAGCTTGCCCGCTTGCTGCGACGAGCGCCAGCGCACCGATGTGTGAGAGCTTGTCGCAATAGGAAACGATCGGTCGCATCGGCGTTGAGTCCTCGAAATCCGTACATTCCCGGCACATTCAACCAGGGGCACCGCCATGCATTTCACGATCAATGGTCAATCATATGACGCCGAGCCCGATATTCGCACGTCGGTACTTGATCTATGTCGCGAACATCTTGGGCTGACAGGTTCGAAGAAGGGCTGCGATCATGGCCAGTGCGGGGCTTGCACGGTGCTGATCAATGGGCGGCGCGTCAATTCCTGCCTGACGCTCGCTGTCATGCATCAGGACGACGAGATCACGACGATCGAGGGCATCGGCCAGCCGGGCAACCTGCACGCGTTGCAGGACGCGTTCGTGCGGCATGACGGCTATCAGTGCGGCTACTGCACGCCGGGGCAGATCTGTTCGGCGGTCGGCATGCTCGACGAGGTCAAGAAGGGCTGGGCCAGCCATGCGTCGGGCGACCTGACCGATCCGAAGTTCGACGATGCCGAGATTTCGGAGCGGATGAGCGGCAATCTTTGCCGGTGCGCCGCGTACCCGAACATCGTCGATGCGATCCGCGAAGTCGGTGGCGCCGAGCCCGCAGGCCGGACCGCGGACGAGAAGGACGCCGCGATGGAAGCTAACGCGCGCGGGGAGTTGGTGGCATGAAGACCTTCGCATATGAAAAGGCCGCGACGCCCGAGGCTGCGGTCAAGGACATCGATACTGCGGGCGCGAAGTTCATCGCGGGGGGCACGAACCTGCTCGACCTGATGAAGTTGCAGGTCGAGACGCCGGACAAGCTGGTCGACATCTCGCGGCTCGATCTCGCGAAGATCGAGGAGCGTGAGGATGGCGGGCTGACGATCGGTGCGCTGGTGCCGAACAGCGATCTGGCCGCAGACCGCCGCGTCGTCGCGAAGTACGAGGTGTTGAGCCGCGCGTTGCTGGCGGGTGCTTCGGGTCAGTTGCGCAACAAGGCGTCGACCGGGGGCAATCTGCTCCAGCGGACGCGGTGCTATTATTTCTACGACACGGCAGCGGCGTGCAACAAGCGCGAGCCGGGCAGCGGCTGTTCGGCGATCGGCGGGTTCAACCGCATCCTCGCCGTGCTGGGGACGAGCGAGCATTGCATCGCGACGCACCCGAGCGACATGGCGGTGGCGATGCGTGCGCTCGACGCGACGATCGTGACGCTGAAGGCAGACGGCGATCGTCGGCGGATCTCGATCCACGATTTCTATCGCTTGCCGGGCGATACGCCGCAGATCGAGAACGCGCTCGAAGCGGGTGAACTGATCACGCACATCGAGCTGCCGGCGCCGCCCAAGGGCAAGCAAGAATATCGCAAGGTTCGTGATCGTGCGTCGTATGCGTTCGCGCTCGTCTCGGTTGCGGCCGTGGTCGACGTGCAGGACGGCGTGATCGCGTCGGCCTCGCTCGCGTTCGGCGGGCTCGGGCCGATGCCTTGGCGCAACCCGGCGGTCGAGGCGGCTCTGGTCGGCAAGGCGCCGTCCGATGCCGTGTTCGAGGCTGCGGCGACCGCGCTGCTGGCCGATGCCAAGGGCTATGGCTCGAACGACTTCAAGATCCCCCTCGCCCGTCGCACGCTGATCGCGACGCTGCGCAACGTTACGGGAGCATGAGCATGTTGGGTCTTGGCACCACGAACAGCCTGACGATGGACAAGCCGCATCCGGACAGTCTTCTGGATACGGGCGTCCAGGGTGTCATCGGCAAGCCGCTCGACCGGATCGACGGTCCCCTGAAGGTCACTGGGACGGCGACGTACGCCGCGGAATACCAGTTCGACAACATGGCCTATGGCGTACTGGTCGGCACGAAGATCTCGGCCGGGAAGGTCGTCTCGATCGATGTCGACGCGGTGAAGTCGATTCCCGGCGTGATCGACGTCGTCACCGATTTCGACCGGTTCATCCGCGTCTCGGCGCAGGGCGGTGCAACCGATGCACCGACGCAGGGCGTGAAGGACATCGCGTTCTTCGGCCAGATCGTCGCGATCGTGCTGGCCGAGAGCTTCGAGGTCGCGCGCGACGCGGCGGCTCGCCTGCCGATCGAATATGACGAGGCCGAGGGCCAGTACGACTTCGCCGCGCACCGCGACGAGACGCGGACGCCGCCGGACGATTCGACGCCGGCCCACTTCAAGCAGGGCGACGTCGACAAGGCGATGGCCGAGGCGGCGGTGACGGTCGATTCGACCTATGTCACACCGAGCCAGAACTCGGCGGCGATGGAGCCGCACGCCTCCACCGCGGTGTGGGAAGAGGATGGCTCGCTGTCGCTGTACGGCGCGTACCAGATGCCGACGTCGGACGCGCAGCAACTGGCGAAGTCGCTGGGGCTGTCGGAGAAGAAGGTGCGGATCATCGCGCGCTATATCGGCGGCGGGTTCGGATCGAAGCTCGGCATCGCACCCGAGAGCGTCGCGGCGGCGATCGCGGCGAAGCAGCTTGGTCGCCCGGTCAAGGCGGTGATGTCGCGGCCGCAGGTGTTCGAGGCGACCGTGCGGCGGTCGAATACTGAGCAGCGCGTGCGGCTGGCGGCGGATGCGTCCGGCAAGCTGTCGGCGATCGGCCACGAGACGCTGGCGTCGAACCAGTCGACCGAGGATTATTTCGAGCCGGCCGGGATCGGCACGCATATGCTGTACGGCGGCGAGAACCGGCTGATCACGCATGAGCTGGTCGATGTGAACTTCGTCGTGTCGGGCTCGATGCGCGCGCCGGGCGAGGCGGTCGGGATGCTGGCGCTGGAAGGGGCCATGGACGAGCTGGCCGAGAAGCTGAACATGGATCCGATCGAGCTGCGCAAGCGCAACGATCCGACGATCGATCCCGAGAAGGACGTGCCCTATTCGTCGCGCAACCTGACGCGTGCGCTCGACGAGGGTGCGGCGAAGTTCGGCTGGGACAAGCGCCGGAAGGCCGGCACGCGGCGCGAGGGCGAGTGGCTGATCGGCATGGGCGTCGCCGGTGCGGTGCGCGGCAACATGCTGATGGAATCGTCTGCCAAGGTCGAGATCCATCCGGACGGCTCGGCGACGGTGTCGTCGGCGATGACCGATATCGGCACGGGCAGCTACACGATACTGGCGCAGATCGCGTCCGAGATCCTGGGGATTCCGGTCGCGAACATCACGATGGCGCTGGGCGATACCAACGATCCTCCGGCCGCTGGCTCGGGCGGTTCGTGGGGTGCGGCGTCTTCGGGAACGGCGGTGTATCTCGCCTGCGAGATGCTGCGCGGGAAGATCGCCAAGGCGATGGGCGTCGACGAGGACGGCCTGACGCTGAAGGACGGCAACGCGATCGGCGACAACCGCTCGACGCCGATCGGCGAGCTGGTCGGCAAGGGCCTCGAAGCAACCGGGCACGTCAAGCCGGGCAAGCAGGAGAAGGAGACGACGCAGGCCGGGTTCGGTGCGCATTTCGCCGAGGTCGCGGTGAACGTCGTCACCGGCGAGACGCGGGTGCGGCGGATGCTGGGGTCGGTCGCGGCGGGGCGTGTGCTCAACGCGAAGACCGCGCGGTCGCAGTGCCTCGGCGGGATGACGTTCGGGATCGGCGCGGCGCTGACCGAGGATCTCATCCACGACACGCGGACCGGCAAGCTGGTGAACCACGATCTCGGCGAATATCACGTGCCGGCAAACGCCGACATTCCGCAGATGGATGTCCACTTCGTCGACGAGCGCGATATTCATGCGAACCCGATCCACGCGAAGGGGATCGGCGAGCTGGGGATCTCGGGTGCGGGTGCTGCGGTGGCGAACGCGGTGTACAATGCGACGGGGATCCGGGTGCGCGAGTTCCCGATTACGCTCGACAAGTTGCTGGATCAATTGCCGGCTGTTTGAGGGCTGACCTGAAGTAGGGGCACCGCTCGAATAATCACCCCCCCGGCGGAGGCCGGGGCCCAATTGGGAAGGCTTTGATAACGGAGAATTGTCCTCCGTTACCTTGGTCTCCCAATTGGGCTCCGGCCTTCGCCGGGGTGGTTGCGGCGGATGAGGGGTGCCCTCGTCAAATGCCCCCGCCCTTCCCATATCTCACCCGCCACCCGAGGACTCCAGAATGAACGAACACGTGATGGATGCGGCGTTTCGGCCGGGTGGTCTCGACCGCGCGAAACAGGGCGTTCTGGGGCTTGGGCTCGACCGGATCGAGGGGCCGGCGAAGGTCACCGGCGTGGCGGACTATGCGTATGAGGGCACGCCCGACGGGATCGCCTATGCGGCGATCGTGGGTACGCCGGTTGGTAGCGGGCGCGTCCTCGGTATCGACGTTTCTGCTGCCGAGGCTTTGCCGGGCGTCATCGCGGTCATTCATGGCGACTCTCGCATGCCGGCCGGCGAGTCCAATTCGCGCGCGATGCCGAAGTTCGATACCGACGTCATCCTTCACCTCGGCCAGCCGGTCGCGATCGTCGTTGCGGAGGATCAGGCGATCGCGCGCGATGCCGCGGCACTGGTCGTGGTTCGCACCGAGGCGGGCGAGGATCGGTTCGACGTCGAGGCGCAGCCGGTCGATACCAAGGCCGAGATCGGCTTCCTGCCGCCGGTCGACAAGGGCGATCTCGACGCGGTGATGGCGGACGCGGCGGCGACGCTCGACCGGACCTACACGACGCCCGTGCATTTCCCTGCCGCGCTGGAGCCGCATGCGACCACCGCGTGTTGGGAGGGCGACAGGCTCACGGTCCGTACCAGCAACCAGGTGATCGGCGGCGCGCGTAAGACGATCGCCAAGGCGCTCAAGATCGATCCGGATAAGGTTCGCGCGCTCGCCCCCTATGTCGGCGGCGGGTTCGGCGGGAAGACCGGCGTCGGCGCGGAGGCGATCTTGGCCGCGATCGCGGCGGAGGTCGTCGGGCGCCCGGTGAAGATCGCCCTGCCCCGCCGCCAGACTGCATATATGGTCCATCACCGCTCGCACACGACGCAGCGGATCCGGATCGCCGCGGACGAGCACGGCGTGATTTTGGGGATGGGTCATGAGAGCGTCGTCGCGCAGAACGACGATGGCGAGTTTCTCGAACCGGTGCCGTTCGGGACGTTGCCGCTGTACCGGGGCGATGCGCGGCGGTTCAAGACCGACCTGGTGCGCGTCGACCTGCCCGCGAGCGGGGCTGTCCGTGCGCCGGGCGAGGCTGTGGGCACGTTCGGGGTCGAGTGTGCGATGGACGAACTGGCCGAGCATCTCGGGATCGATCCGATCGAACTGCGGCGGCGCAACGAGCCGGAGACCGATCCGGTGAGCGGCAAGCCGTTCTCCACGCGGCGAATGCTCGATTGCTACACGCAGGGCGCCGAGCGGTTTGGCTGGCCTAAGACCTTGCCGGCGCCGGGATCGGTGCGCGATGGCGAATGGCTGGTCGGGATCGGCATGGCGGCGAGCTTGCGCGGCAACTTCACGGTCGAGGCGCAGGCGCGCGTGCGGCTGGAGGCGGACGGGCGCGCGACGGTCGAGTGCGACATGACGGATATCGGCACGGGGACGTACACCATCCTTGCGCAGACGGCGGGCGAGATGTTGGGGTTGCCGGTGGCGGACGTGACCGTGCGGCTCGGCGACAGCGACCTGCCTGCGAGCGCGGGGTCGGGCGGGTCGTTCGGCGCTGGCAGTGCGTGTTCTGCGGTGGTGCTGGCGTGCGAGGATATCCTGGGCGCGCTGGCGTTGCGCATGAATGCCGCGCCTGAGGATCTGAGCCTGCACGATGGGTGCGTGAGTGCGGGCGGGCGATCGGTGAAGCTCGCCGATCTAGTGCGCGGCGAGCCGATCGTAGCGATGGGCAAGGCCGGGCCGGGTGCCGAGAGCAAGCGCACTAGCCAAGCCAGCCACGGCGCGCACTTCGTCGAGGTCGCGGTGAATACGGTAACGGGCGAGACGCGCGTGCGGCGGATGCTGGGCGTGTTCGACGTCGGGCGCGTGCTCAACCGCAAGACCGCGACGAGCCAGATCACCGGCGGGATGGCGTGGGGGATCGCCTATGCGCTCAGCGAAGAGGGCATCGTCGACACGCGGACCGGGGCGTTCGTGAACCCCGATTTCGGCGAATATCATGTCGCGGTGAATGCCGACATTCCGCAGCTGGAGGTGCATTTCATCGAGGAGATCGACGACTCCGCGAACCCGGTCGGGGCGAAGGGCGTTGGGGAACTTGGGATCTCCGGCGCCGGCGCGGCGGTAGCGAATGCGATCTACAACGCGACGGGGGTTCGGGTTCGCGACTTTCCGGTGACGCTCGACAAGCTGCTGGCGGGTTTGCCGGCCGTCTGACGGAACCACTCCGCCACCCCGGACTTGTTCCGGGGTCCACCGGACCGCACATCGAACGCTGAGGGTTTGCGGCACCGTGGATGCCGGAACAAGCCCGGCATGACGGAAGAGAAGACATGGCCGAAAACGATAGCGTGATTGCCGCCGCGAAGACCTGGAAGGGCGAGAAGATGGCGATCGCCACGGTCGTCTCGACCTGGGGCTCGGCGCCGCGACCCAAGGGGAGCCATATGCTCGTCCATGCCGATGGCCGGTTCGAGGGGTCCGTCTCCGGCGGTTGCGTCGAGAGCGATATCCTCGCCACCGCCGCCGAGGTGATCGCGGGCGCGCCGTTCCAGGTGCGCAACTACGGCGTGGCGGATGCGGCGGCGTGGGAAGTCGGACTGCCGTGCGGCGGCGAGATCGCGGTGATGGTGCAGCCGGTGTCGGCGGAGGGATTCGATCCCGAGCTGTTCGACCGGATCGCGGATGCGCGCGATCACGGCGATGCGCTGACGGTGACGACCGATCTCGAGACCGGGCATAGCGACGCGCGGCCGCTGGAGACGGGCGAGGTGTTCGTCAACCGCTACGATCCGCCGCGCCGTCTGCTGATCGTCGGCGCAGTGCAGATCGCGCAGGCGTTGGCGGGGCTTGCGCGCGAACTCGGGATCGAGACGGTGGTGATCGATCCGCGTGCGCGCTTCCTGACCGATGAGCGGTTTCCGGGCGTGACGCTCGACGATCGCTGGCCGGACGAGGCGATCGCCGCGTATCGCCCGGGGCCGTCGACCGCGGTCGTGACGCTGAGCCACGACATCAAGATCGACGATCCCGCGCTGATCGCGGCGCTCGCGTCCGATGCCGCCTATGTCGGTGCGCTCGGCAGCCGCAAGAGCCACGCCGCGCGGCGGGAGCGGCTTGCCGCGGAGGGCGTTACGGCCGAAAATATCGACCGGATCGATGCGCCGGTCGGGCTCGACATTGGCGCGATCGGACCGTCGGAGATTGCGCTGTCGGTCGCGGCGGCGATGATAGGAGCGTTCAATGATCGCCGCTGAAGACGTCTTCCTGATCCTGCTCGCCGCAGGCCGCTCGGAGCGGTTCGGGATCCCCAACAAGCTCGAGGTGCCGTTCCTCAATAAGCCGCTCGGGATGCACGTCGTCACGGCGTTCGAGAACATCCCGTTCAAGCGACGGCTGGTGGTCACCGATGGCTGCAAGCTCGACTTCCTCAGCCATCATTTCGAGGTGGTGCATAACGAAGACCCGTCGTCGGGCATGTCACAATCGGTGAAGTTGGGCGTGCAGCGCGCGAAGGACGAGGGGGCGCAGGCAGTGCTGATCGCGCTGGCCGACATGCCGCGCGTGACTGCGGCGCATATTTACCGGATGCTCGATGCCGCCGACAGTGCCGGTGCCGTCGTCGCGTCGAGCGATGGCGAGAAGCCGAGCCCCCCTGCCCTGTTCGGGCGCGATCGGTTCGATTTCCTGCTGACGCTGGACGGCGATGCGGGCGCGCGCGACTTGGTGAAGGCGGGGCGGCACGTCGTGACCGCGCCGGCCGAGCTGATCGATATCGACACGCCCGAGGATCTGGACCGGCTGCAGGCGCTGGTCCACGATCCCAAGGCGGCGATCACTCGTGCCTTAACGCGTCGATAGGGTTCATCGCGGCGGCGCGGCGTGCGGGGAAATAGCCGAACACCACGCCGATCACTGCCGAGATGACGAAGGCGAAGATGTTGATTTCGGGCACGAACAGCCACTGAACCTTGATCAGCGGCGCGATGATCGCGATCGCGAGCTGCGCGATGACGAGGCCGACGACGCCTCCGAGGCACGACAGCGCGATCGCCTCGACGAGGAACTGCATCAGCACCTCGCGCGCGACCGCGCCAATCGCGAGGCGGATACCGATCTCGCGCGTGCGTTCGGTCACCGACACCAGCATGATGTTCATGATGCCGATCCCGCCGACCACCAGGCTGATTCCGGCGACCGCGGCGACAATGCCTGTGAGCAATGTCGTAGTGCCGGTCAGCGTGTCCGAAATCTGCTTCGTATCGAAGATGTTGAAGTCGTCTTCCTTGCCCGCGGTGATCGTCCGGCGTTCGCGGAGCAGGTCGGTGATCGAGGCCTGGACGGTCGCGGTCGAGAATTTCTGATCGACGCCGACGAGCATCAGGCGGATGTCCCGGCTGCCGGTGAAGCGGCGCTGGACCGCCTTGATCGGCATGATGACGACGTCGTCCTGATCGCCGCCGAACCCGGCTTGGCCGCGGGCGGAGAGTACGCCGACCACGTCACAGCTGATCGCGCCGATCCGCATCCGCAGGCCGACCGCGTCCCCGCCACGGAACAGGTTGGTACGGACGGTGTTGCCGATGATGCAGACGGCCTTGCCAGCGGCTTCCTCGACCGGCGAGAAGATGCGGCCTGCGGCGAGCGGCCAGGGCTGGACCTGAAAATAGGCGGAAGTGGTGCCGTTGATCGTGGTCGACCAGTTCGCGCCCTCGTAGATCGCGGTGGCGGTGGCTTGCGCCTGCGGGGCGACCGCGGTGACGCCGGCGATCTGGTTGGCGATCGCCTCGACGTCCTCGGGCTTGAAGTCGGGCGGACGCGGCCCGCCGCCACCGCGGCCGAAGCCTTGGCCGGGGCGGATTTGCAGGATGTTGGTGCCGAGTGCGGAGATCGACTGCTGAACGGCGGCCGTCGTCGCCTTGCCGAGGGTGACCATCGTCACCACCGCGCCGACGCCGATGACGATGCCGAGGATGGTGAGGAACGACCGCAGGAGGTGGCGGCGGATCGAGCGGAGCGCGAGGGACAGTGTGGTGCCGAACATTACCGGGCAGCTCCGCTATCGAGGGCGCCGCACTGCTGCTCCCCTCCCGCTTGCGGGAGGGGTCGGGGGAGGGGTTCGCCCCACCGACCGGACGCCAGTACGTACGTCGCGCCCTCCCCTGACCCCTTCCGCAAGCGGGAGGGGAATGCGTTGCTCTGCGCGCTCACGATTCCACGCTTTCGCCCTGGCGGTGCTGGCTTTCGATGCGTTCTACCAGGCCGTCCTTGAAGTGGACCACCGTCCTGGCGAATGCGGCCATGTCGGGTTCGTGGGTGACCATCAGAACCGTGATGTTCTTCTCTGCGTTCAGCCGCGTGAGCAATTGCATGATCTCGACCGAGCGTTCGCTGTCGAGGTTGCCGGTAGGCTCATCCGCGAGCAGCACGTCGGGGCTCGTCACCAGCGCGCGGGCGATTGCGACGCGCTGTTGCTGGCCGCCGGACAGTTCGGCCGGGGTGTGGTCCCACCAGTCCGCCAGGCCGACCGTGTCCAGGCTCGCCATCGCCGCATCCCGGCGCGCGCGCTTCTCGTCGCCGCGGTAGAGCAAGGGGAGCTCGACATTCTCCAGCGCGGATGTGCGTGACAGGAGGTTGAAGCCCTGGAACACGAAGCCGAGATACTTCCGACGGAGCAGCGCGCGCTGGTCGCGGTCTAGCGTTTCCACATGATACCCGCGGAACAGGAAGGTCCCGTCGGTCGGCACGTCGAGGCAGCCGAGGATGTTCATCGTCGTCGACTTGCCCGATCCCGACGGCCCCATCACCGCGACGAAATCGCCCGCCGCGATATCGAGGTCGACGCCCTTGAGCGCCTGGAACATCGTCGCGCCCTGCCCGTACGTCTTGGTGACGCCGCGCAGACTGATCAGCGGGGGCGGATTACTGGCCACCGCCCCCACCCTTGCTCGCGCCGCCCGAACGGCGTGCGCCGCCGCCGCTGCGCTTGGTGTCGTCCGACCCGCTGGCCAGCTGCCCGGTGATGACCTGCGCGCCGGGCTGAAGATTACCCGACAGGACTTCGGTCATCGTGCCGTTGGTGTCGCCGGTGGTGATCTGCACGGCTTGTGGCGTGCCGTCCGCACCCTTGACGTAGATCGTCTGCTGCGCGCCGCGGCCGAGCGTCGCGGTCCGCTCGGCCCCGCCGCCGCCACGCCGCGGACGGAAGGTCAGCGAGCCGGCGATGCCGCCACCCGCGTCGCCCGTCGCCGCGGTCGGCTTGAAGCGCAGCGCGGCGTTGGGGACGAGCATCACGTTGCGCTTGTCCGAGGTGACGATGTCCGCGGTCGCGGTCATGCCCGGGCGCAGCGTCAGCGACGGGTTCGCAACGGTCAGGTCGGCCGCATAGGACACGACCTGACCCGTGGTCGACGTCGTGGTCGTGGTGCTCGACGAGGTCGCCGAGCTGACCGTCAGGTTCGAACCGAGATCGACGCGGCTGATCGTCGCCGGGAAGGTCTGGCCGGGGAACGCGTCGACGGTGAAGCTGGCCTTCTGGCCGATCTTGACCTCGCCGACGTCGGCTTCGTCGATCGCGACCTCGAGCTTCATCTTGGTGAGGTCTTCGGCGATCACGAACAAAGTCGGCGTGTTGAACGACGAGGCGACGGTCTGGCCGGGATCGATCTGGCGCGCGAGTACGACGCCGGTAACGGGCGAGCGGATGATCGCCCGCGCCCGCTGAGTCTGGTTCTGCGCGAGGAGCGCGCGGCTGGCGGCGACGTTCGCTTCGGCGACCTTCTGCGCCGCGACGGCGCGCGCGTAATCGGCGCGGCCGGTCTGGAGTTCGGTCTTCGACGGAACGCGACCGCCCGACAGGCGCGAGACTTCCTCGAGGCGGTTCAGCTGCGCGCGCGCCTCGGCGACGGTGGCCTGTGCCTGCGCGACCTGCGCCTGGTTGGCGGCAAGCTGTGCGCTGGTCTGGCGGATCTGGTCGTCGAGCTGTTCGGGGTCGATCAGCGCAAGCGGCTGGCCGGCGACGACGCGGTCGTTGACGTCGACCACGACCTTGGTGACGAGACCCGACAGCTGCGAACCGACCGTGACCTGCGTGGTCGGCGCGAGCTTGCCGGTAGCCGAAACCGTGACCGTCAGGTTGCCGCGTTGGGCGGCCTGCGTCGAATATTGCGTCTGCTCCTTCGCGCCGAAGCACTTGGCGAGCAGCAGGCAGAGCAGGACCACGCCGACCGCGATCACCACC
Organism: Sphingomonas sp.; assembly: GCA_021154945.1. Classification (GTDB taxonomy): domain Bacteria; phylum Pseudomonadota; class Alphaproteobacteria; order Sphingomonadales; family Sphingomonadaceae; genus Sphingomonas. The sequence continues at coordinate 1,979 of JAJNQF010000393.1, read as the reverse complement.
CACTTTATGTAGCGTTTCCAGGGGGCCTGCGGCTTCACGCCGAGGAAGTCGTCGATCGATGCGTCGGCCATCAGCGTGCCTCTGGATTGGATATGGGCGCTTGCGGGATCACGGTGGAATCCCAGCCGCCGCCGAGCGCGGCATAGAGTGCGATCAACGCGGTGGCGGCATCGGCACGCGCTTGCGTCGCCCCGTTGCGCGCGGACAGGAGCGCGGTTTCCTGCTGGTTGAGCGTGGTGAAATCGGTGAGGCCGGTGCGGTACTGGCTACGGCTGAGGATCGCGGAATTGTTCGACGCGTCGAGCGCGATCGCGAACTGGCGCTCGCGTTCCTGCGCGGCCTGGAGCGCGACGACGGCGTTCTCTACATCCTCCAACGCGGTGAGGATTGTGGATTTGTAGAGTGCGAGCGCACCGTCGGCGGCGGCTTCGCTGGTGCGGACCTGGCTTCGCAGACGCCCGCCGTTGAAGATCGCCTGCGTCAGCCCGGCGAACAGGCTGCCGGTGATCGCATCGCCGATGCTGCCGATCGAGGTCGCGTTGGTGTTCAAATTGCCGGTGATCGCGAGCGCCGGATAAAGCTGCGCCTTGGCCACGCCGATCCGCGCTGTGGCGGCGGCGAGCGCGCGTTCGGCCGAGCGGATGTCGGGGCGCTGGCGCAGCGTATCGGCGGGGATGCCGACGCCGACCGCGGCGGGACCGGTCGGGATCGCCTTCACGGGCGCCATCATCGCCCGGAGCGCGCCGGGCGCCTGCGCGGTGAGCACGCCGATCCGCGCGACCGCGGCGGCATATTGCTGGTCGAGGCTGGGGATCGTCGCGGCGGTCTGCGCGCGCTGGGCGCGGGCCTGTTCGGCGTCGACGCTGGAGACGAGCCCGGCCTGGACGCGGAAGCCGGCGATTTCGAGATTGTCGTCCTGGATCGCGAGCGAGGCGCGGGCGTTGGCGAGCTGCTGCTGATAGAGGCGGGCGAGAACGTAGTTGCGCGCAACCTCGCTCTCGACCGAGATCAGCACGGTGGCGTAGTCGTAGCCCGACGCGGCGTAATCGGCGCGGCTCGCCTCGACGGTGCGGCGGATCTCGCCGAAGACGCCGACCTGGTAGCTGGCGCTGGCGCCGAGCGTGAAGCTGTTGGCGCCGCCGCCGCCGGTATCGACGACGGTGCCGTCGGGCAATGTGAACGACCGCCCGCCGCCGCGGACATTCTCGTTGCGCTGATAGCCGGCCGAGCCGCTGAGCGTGGGGAGCAGCGAAGCACGGTTCTGGAGCAGGCTTTCGCGCGCCTGGCGGAGGCGGGCGACGGACTGCGCGATGTCGAGATTCGAGGCGGCGGCCTGCTCGACGAGTTGGCCGAGGACGGGGTCGTCGAACTTCTGCCACCAGCGGGTGAGGTCTTCGGGTTTGGTTTCGGGGGTGACCGAATAGGCGTCGGGAACGCCGAGCTCGGCCGCCGTCTTTGGGTGGTAGTCCGGGCCGACGGTGCAGCCGGCGAGCAGGACGCCTGCCGATAGGACGGGTGCGAGGAGGAAGGCGCTGACGCGGGACATGGGCGGCAGGCATGACGCAATGCCCCTTGGCTCGTCCAGTGGTTTCGTGTCGCAACCTGTCGCAACCGGGCCGAGCTGTGGGTGGGTGTTGGGGTTGTGACGGCCCCTTAGCATCGCCCCGAACCCCAACCCCTGCTATGACGGCAATCGAACCGCACCCGTTCCAATTTTGCAGTGCAGCGGAACGGAGCGTCACAGCCGGGGGTTAGACGACCATGCTTGCCGAACGCCAGCCTGCGACTGAAGTCCTCGCACCCCCGCCGCACGTCCGCGACGACGCCAGCCTGTTCTTCGATTTTGACGGCACCCTGGTCGATCTGGCCCCGACCCCCGATGCGGTGGTCGTCGATGCCGGACTGCTCGACCAGCTCGACCGGCTCGCCCTGCGCTTCCCGGCGCGCGTCGCGATCATCAGCGGGCGGTCGATCGCGCA
>JAJNQF010000389.1 GCA_021154945.1 Sphingomonas sp. | reverse complement strand
ACCGACTGGTGGACGCCGCAGGACGTCGCGCGCTTCAAGGTGTTCACCGATGCGCTCGTGAAGCAGTATGACGCGTATGAGCCGCTCCCCGGCCAGCACATCCAGGGCGGCCTGACGCTCGGCGAGAACATCGCCGATCTCGCCGGTCTCACGGTCGCGTACGACGCGTACCACAAGTCGCTCGGCGGCAAGCAGGCGCCGATCATCGACGGTACCACCGGGGACCAGCGCTTCTATTATGGCTGGGCCGGCGTCTGGCGCACCAAGTTCCGCGACGCGGCGCTCCAGCAGACGTTGCTGTCGGACCCGCATTCGCCGGGCCACCAGCGCGTGTTGACCGTCCGCAACCTCGACCCGTGGTACGCCGCGTTCGGCGCCAAGCCGGGTGAAGCCACCTACCTCGCCCCCGCCAACCGCGTTCGCATCTGGTAAGTCCCTCCGCATACCCCGACCTCGCACCACCCCGGCAAAGGCCGGGGCCCAGTTGGGGGGCAGACATAACGGCGGACTGTCCCTCGTTACCGAGACCTTTCCAACTGGACCCCGGCCTTCGCCGGGGAGGTGGTGTTGGTGGTTTGTGCCAACGAAATTCTAGGAGAACCCCATGAAGTCGTTCATCGTCGCCGGCCTACTCGCCGCAACCGCCATCACCGGCGTCACCGCCGCCATCTCGCAAACGGCTGAGCCGACCCCGCCAGCACCCGCCACCTCGACCGGCGCGCAATACGGCACGTTCGGCTTCGACGAGAAGGGCATGGACAAGACTGTCCAGCCCGGCGACGATTTCTACAACTACGCCAACGGCAACTGGTCGAAGAACACCCCGATCCCTGCCGACAAGTCGAACTACGGCTCGTTCAATCTCCTCTCCGACCTGTCCGAGACGCGCACCCGCGGCATCCTCGACACCGCCGCGAAGGATCCGAATTCGAAGATCGGCCGCGCCTATGCGACCTATCTGGACACCGGCACGATCGAGGCCAAGGGTCTTGCGCCGATCCGCCCATGGCTCGGCAAGATCGCCGCGCTCAAGGACCGCGCCGGCTATCCGGCGCTTCTCGCCGAGGCCGACCGCGCCGGCATTCGCGGCCCGTTCGGCGGCGGCGTCGGCCAGGACGACAAGTCCCCTGAGCAATACGCGCTCTCGCTCGGCCAGTCCGGCCTGGGCCTCCCCGACCGCGATTACTATCTCAGCACCGACGCGAAACTGGTCGAGGCACGCAACGCCTACCGCGCCCACATCGTCAAGATGCTGACGCTCGCCGGCGAACCCAGTGCAGAGGCCCGCGCCACCGCGTTGCTCGCATTCGAGACCGAGATCGCCAAGGTAAGCTGGACCCGCGTCGACAGCCGCGACGCCACCAAGACCTACAACAAGATGACCGTTGCCGATCTCGCCAAGCGCGCGCCCGGCTTCGATTTCGTCGCCTATTTCAAGGGCATCGGCACACCTGTCCCGACCGTCATCGTCGCGCAGCCCTCGGCGATCACCGGCATCGCCAAGCTCGTCTCGACCGCGCCGATCGGCGTGCTCAAGGACCAGCTGATCCTGCGCTCGCTCGACGGTTACGCCGACGTGTTGCCCAAGGCGTTCGACGCAGAGCAGTTCGCGTTCTACGGCACCGTCCTCGGCGGCACGCCCGAGCAGGAGGCGCGCTGGAAGCGCGGCGTGCAGTTCACCTCGGGCGCGCTCGATGACGAGGTCAGCAAGCTCTACGTCGCGCAGTATTTCCCGCCCGAGACCAAGGCCGCGGCGGACAAGCTCGTCAAGAACGTGCTCGCCGCGATGGGCCGCCGGATCGACAAGCTCGAATGGATGGCGCCCGAGACGAAGGTGAAGGCGCACGCCAAGCTTGCCGCGTTCACGCCGAAGATCGGCTATCCGAGCCAGTGGAAGGATTTCTCCGGTCTGACGATCACGTCGGGCGATGCGTTCGGCAACGAATGGCGCGCGAACGAATGGCAGCATCAGGACAATATCTCCAAGCTCGGCAAGCCGTTGCAGCGCTGGGAATGGGGCATGACGCCGATGACGGTGAACGCCTATGCCAATTTCGGCATGGTCGAGATCGTCTTCCCGGCCGCGATCCTGCAACCGCCGTTCTTCGATCCGAAGGCCGACGACGCGGTCAATTACGGTGGTATCGGCGCGGTGATCGGTCACGAACTGAGCCATCATTTCGACGACCAGGGCTCGAAATACGACGCCAAGGGCCAGCTCACCGACTGGTGGACGGCCAAGGACATCGCCGGCTTCAACGCGCTTACCGGCAAGCTCGGCGCGCAATATGATGCCTACGAACCGCTCCCCGGCATGCACGTGAAGGGCCAGCTCACGATGGGTGAGAACATCGCCGATCTCGCGGGTCTGACGGTAGCCTACGACGCCTACCACACCGCACTCGGCGGCAAGGCGGCTCCGGTGATCGACGGCTTTACCGGCGACCAGCGCTTCTATCTCGGCTGGGCGCAGGTGTGGCGTCGCAACTACCGCGAGGCCAACCTTCGCAACCGTTTGCTGACCGATCCTCACTCGCCGTCGCAGCAGCGGGCGTGGGTCGTGCGGAATCTCGATCCCTGGTACGCGGCGTACAAGCCGACTCCCGGGCAGAAGCTGTATTTGACGCCGGAGCAGCGCGTTCGGATCTGGTGATCTGGTTCCCCTGCTAGGGCGGGGGAACAGCCCGCAGAGAAGAAGGCGCCCAAACCCACCCAACCCCCACCGGTCCCCCCTCCCTGAAAAGGGAGGGGCAGGGGGTGGG
>JAJNQF010000090.1 GCA_021154945.1 Sphingomonas sp. | reverse complement strand
ATACGCGGCGAGCGTCGCTGCCTTTGCGCGGCGGACGGCGTCGGTGGCATGCCAGCCGACGATCGCCAGCGCGACCTGCGCCGCGTCGGTGACCGCGACGGTCGATTGCTGGCCACGGTCGCGCGCCCGTTCCCACGATCGCTGCACCCATGACGGCTGGTCGAACGCCGACACGTCAGCCGAGCGCCACGCCACGCGCAAGCCCTCGGGAACCCCTGTCCAGCTATCGGCCTCCGACGATGCGGAGCGGATCAGGTCGTGCCGGCAGCGCTGGCAGCGGCTGAACAGGAACCCCTGATTTTCCAAGACGAGCGGCGCGGCGACGTGCCCCGAGGCGTGACAGAGCAGGTTCATGATGATCCTCCTTGATGGTGGGCGATGCCAGAGTGAGCGAATCGAGATGCAGCGCGGCCAGTACGATCAGGTCGCCCGGCCCCTGTTCGAGCACCTGATCCAGGTTCCAGACTTCGAAATGACGGCCCATGCCGACCAGCAGCGCGCGCTGACGCACACCCCGCCGCGACCGCATCCATGACGCGATGCGCAGTCGCCCCTTGCCGTCCATCTGCGCCGGCGCGACGAAGCCGAGGCGCCGCCGCAGCAGCGTGTCGCGCGTCCCGCTGTCCCACGCCTGCGCACCGCCAAGCTCGGACAGAGCACAATGCTGGTCGGCAACGCTGCGGCGATCGTAGACCAGCATGCAGGGATCGTCGGCGTGAAGACCGATGAACAGATCCTCGCGCGCTTGTCGTGCCTGTATCGTAATGCAGAAATGCTCGGGAAGGATCAGTTCGCCACGCGCGCTGATCGTAGAAACCGCACTTCCCACGAAGAGTTCGTCCATGATCGTTACACCCTCAACAACGACGAGGTGTCGACGTCACAGGTTTTTCCGAATGCTGTATCCGGAAGCTGTGGAATTGCTCTGTCGACGCGCAGTTGATGGCGCGTTAACCAAGCGAATAAACTAACATATCTCTAGTTTTCAGAGACTAAGTCATTCCCGTTGGTTTTTCGCAGAACAAATCCGGAATTTCTCCGGCATGAAATGTGATTCATGCAGCACATTGGTATGCGAAAAATGCGGGATCCGTGCGTGCGCCGGCTGCCGATCCGACGCGAAATGAGCGCAAAATGGTCGGCGGGCGCCCTGTTTCGGTCAGGACGCCCGCACGACTCGGACGATTTCGTCAGGTTTCGTCGACCGGCGCGGCTGGCCCGTTCTTGATGATCGACTCGATCGCGTTCCGGGCGCCGGCCTTGCTCGAATAGCCTTCGGTCCAGAACATCGTTTCGCTGTTGTACTTGAACTTGGCGACGTACTCGCCGGCCTTATTCTGCTCGATCACGAACTTGTGCGCCATATCGACTATCCCTCGGTGAAAGGAGGTCGCAGGCTAACTCAAAACCGATCGGGCGAATAGCGTGCCGGGTCGATCACCGCGACCGCCGGGTCGGGAGGCGTGCCGAGCACGAGGCTGGCGGCGAGCAACGCGGCGGCGGGGGCGGTTTGGATGCCGAAGCCGCCCTGGCCTGCACACCAGAAGAAGCCGGGCACGTCGCGGTCAAAGCCGTAGATCGGCAGGCGATCGGGCGCGAAGGTGCGCAGGCCCGCCCAGCTCCGCTCGACCGCGGCGACCCGCCAGTCGACGACATGCTCGAACCGGTCGACCGCGATCGCGACGTCGATCTCCTCGGGTGCGGCGTCGCACGGGTCGGTCGGCGTTTCGTCGTGCGGGCTGAGCCAGAGGCGACCGCCGGGCTCGGGCTTGAAATAGAAGCGCCCGGCGATGTCGGCGATATGCGGCAGGCCCTCGGGTGCGCCCGGGTCGGTACGAAGCTGCACCATCGTCCGGCGATAGGCGGTCAGGCCGAGCGGACGGACTCCGGCGCGCGCCGCGACATCGTCTGCCCAGGCGCCGGCGGCGTCGACGAGCGTGCGGGCCTGGAAGATGCCGGCCTTCGTGTCGATGGTCCAAACACCGGCGGTGCGGGTCGCGCCGACGAACGCGGCATCGGTGACGAAGGTCGCACCGGCACGGCGCGCGGTGGCGATGCTCTGCGCGTGGAGCGCGGCGACGTCGATATAGGCGCAGCTCGCTTCCTGGATCCCGAGCGTCCATTCGGGGCGGAGACCGGGTACGAACGCGGCCGGATCGACACGATCGAGGACGACGTCGCTGTCGGCGAACTCGGCGAGGAACGCTTCCATCGCCGCCTCGTCCTCGGCGCGACCGATGTGGAGCGAACCAAGCGGCGCGAGGTGCCCGCCGGCTTCGAGGAACGGACCCGAGGCGGTGGTGAGGGGCTGGATATCGGGGCCGCCATAGGTTTCCGACCAGAACGCGGCCGAGCGGCCGGTGGCGTGATAGCCGGGTGAGTCCTCCGCTTCGAGCACCAGCACGGTGGCGCGCGATCCGATCGCGGCGGCGAGGCTGGCGCCGGCCATGCCCGCGCCGACGATCGCTATATCGTAGACCGGCTTCACGGACGTACGGGCACGACGGCCGCGAGGAACGAATCGATCGCCGCCAGCGCACGGTCACGCACGCCGTCCGCCTCGCGCAGGATCTCGTGCGCCGATTCGGGGCCGAACCGGACGATCTGCGCATCGGGCAGGCGCGCGCCGAGCCGCAACGCGGCGCGCGGGTCGACCAGCTTGTCGGCGTCGGCGATCAGCATCAGCACTGGCGTCGCGATCGTCTCAATCCGCGGATCCGATGCGAGCGCGGCGGCACCGGCGAATCCGTGCGCGAGCCAGGTCCAGCTTGGCGGTCCGAGCACCAGGTCGGGGTGGCGGTCCTGCCACCAGCGTTCGTCGGCATAGCGGTCGCCGTCATGCGTCAGCAGCGATCGGCGCGACGCCAACGCGCCCGGCCGTTCGTTGCCGCGCCACGCCGCGCGCATCGGGTCGCCCCACGCGGCGATCCAGCGCGCGATGCGGGCGGCGACGGCGGCACCGATCGGCGATTTCAGTCCGATCATCGGCGCGACGAGAATCGCCGCGTCGGGATCGATCGACCGCGCCGCGAGCGCACGGACGACCATCATGCCGCCCATCGAGTGTCCCAGCACGATCCGCGGCCCCGCGCCCTCCGCACGCCAGTCCGCCCAGAATGCCGCGAGATCCGCGTCGTAGAGGCCGTAGTCGGCGACATGGCCGACGTGCGGGTCCGGCGACAACCGCCCCGAGCCCCCCTGCCCGCGCCAGTCGAACGCGGTGACCGACCAGCCCTGCGCATGGAGGTGCGCGAACGTCTCCAGATACTTCTCGAAGATATCGCCGCGGCCGGTCTGGAACAGCAGCCGTCCGCGCGGGTTCGGTGCCAGCCAGTCGAAACGGCGCAGTTTCCAGCCGTCGGGTGCGACCCAATGACCGACCTGCGCGTCGGCGGGAATCGCGCGGCGCACGGGGTCGAATGCAGGACCGGTCGGGACGGTTACTTTTTCGAAAGCCATCTCCGTTAGGGCTTAGCCGATGGGGTGGAACATTGCTCTTCCAATTTTGATTCTCGTGCTCGGCGGCCTGTTGGTCTCCGCGGGCATCCAGGACGCGCGCACCCGCGAGATCGCCAACTGGAAGACGGCCACGGTCGCGCTGATGGCGCCGGTCTGGTGGTATGCCAACGGGCTGGACGTGTGGCCGGACATGGCGTTGCAGATCGGCGTGGCGCTTGCCGTGTTCGCGGTCTTCCTCGTCGCATTCCATTTCGGGATGATGGGCGGCGGCGACGTCAAGCTGATCGTCGCGCTCGCGCTGTGGCTGCCCTTCCCTGCATTCCTGTCGATGCTGATGGTGATGTCGATCGCCGGCGGGGTGGTGACGATCGTCATGATGATCGAGCGCGGCATCAAGAAAACCTCAGGCGAGATCGAAGTGCCCTACGGCGTTGCGATAGCGTTCGCAGGCCTGCTCGCCCTGCGCGAACCACTCCTTAATCAGTTTCAGTCATGATTAACGCCGAAGCAAAATACCGGCGCCCGAAAGGCACGAACTAGTCATGGACAGTCGTAAGATCATATTGCTGGTTGGCGCGCTGATAGTCGCAGCCATCACGGCATTCTTTGCGAGAACGCTGATCGCCGGCAGTTCTGCGCCGCAAGCCGGTGCGACCGTGATGGCGGCCCCGGTCGTCGACGGGCCGGAAGTGCTGGTCGCGACCCGCTCGCTGCCGGTCGGCACGATCCTCGATGCGACCGCGCTGAAGTTTCAGCCCTGGCCCAAGGAGCTGGTCGACAACGCCTATTACCTTCGGGACAAGACCAACCTCCAGTCTTTGCAGGGCACGGTGGTGCGCAGCATCATCACCGCCGGGCAGCCGGTGACGCAAGGGGCGTTGGTGAAGCCGGGCGACCGCGGTTTCCTCGCCGCCGCGCTGGGGCCGGGCATGCGCGCGGTCACCGTCCCCGTGTCGGCGCAGGCCGCGGTCGCGGGGTTCGTGTTTCCCGGCGATCGGATCGATCTGGTCCTGACGCAGACGGTCCCGGGCGGGGGCGACGGCCAGCCGCTGAAGGTGTCCGAGACGATCATGCGCAACATCCGCGTGCTCGCCACCGACCAGCGCACCGACAATCTGGTCGGCGAGGACGGCAAGACCAAGGTCCAGACCTTCTCGAACGTGACGATCGAGGCGACGCCGAAGATGGCGGAGCAGGTTGCCGTCGCGCAGACGCTCGGCACGCTGTCGCTGTCGCTGCGCTCGATCGCCGACAATTCGGCCGAACTCGAAGAGGCGATCGCGTCCGGGGCGGTGAAGGTGCCGGATGGCAATGATCCGAAGGCCGAAAAGGCGATGATGGTGCGGCTTGCGAGCCAGCCCCAGGGGGGTGCTTCGAGCTATCAGACGGGTGCCGACGTCTCGCGCTATCAGCGGAGTTCGGTCCCCGGAAAGCCGCCCGAAAGCAGCGGCGGTCAGGCGGGGATGTCCATGATGCCGACGGCACCTGCCGCTGGCGGCGCTGCCGGGGTCGCCGTGCAAGGGCCGGTCGTGCGGGTGGCGCGCGGCAACGCAATCACCGTCGTTCCGGTCGGGGGGAAGAACTGACATGCGCATTCCGATGACGCCGCCGGGCTGGCCTCTGGCCGTCGCCTTGGTCGCAGCCAGCGCCGCGCCGTTCGCCCCCGCTCTCGCGCAACGCCGCACGGCCGTTGCTGCACCGGCCGGATCGCCCATCGTGCAGGTCAACACCGGCCGCGGTCGGCTGGTGACGCTCGCGCGGCCGATGACCGACCTGTTCGTGGCGGACGATACGATCGCCGACGTGCAAGTCCGCTCGCCGACGCAATTATATCTGTTCGGCAAGAAGACCGGCGAGACGACGATCTCCGCGACCACGAAGGGCGGCGCGGTAGTCTATGCGGCGACCGTCCGGGTCGGCAACAACCTCGATTCGGTCCAGCAGATGCTCGGGCTTGCGATGCCTGAGGCTCAGGTCGTCGCGACGCCGATGAACGGGCTGATCCTGCTGACCGGCACGGTTCTGGCGCCCGAGGACGCTGCCGAAGCCGAGCGGCTGGTGCAGGCTTTCGTCGGCGATTCGACAAAGGTGCTATCGCGACTGAAGACCGCGACGCCGTTGCAGGTGAACCTTCAGGTGCGCATCGCCGAGGTCACGCGGAGCTTCATCAAGAATATCGGGGTCAATCTGCTGACGCAGGACCGTGGCGGATCGGGCATCCAGTTCGGCAGCACCACGGGGTCGCCGGGCACGATCACCTATAATCCCACGACGGGCGCGAAAACGTCGACCTATGCGACGGGCGCGCAGCGAACGACGCTGGGCCTGGCGGGCAATCTTCTCGGACTGGATTTGCTCGCAACGATCGATCTCGGCGAAACCACTGGTCAGGTGACGACGCTGGCGAACCCGAACCTTACCGCCCTGTCGGGTGAGACGGGTACGTTCCTGGCCGGTGGCGAAGTGCCGATCCCGGTCGCACAGGCACTGGGGACGAGCACGGTCGAATACAAGCAATACGGTGTCAGCCTGGCCTACACGCCGACGGTATTGTCCGATGGCCGCATCTCGTTGCGGGTTCGCCCCGAGGTGTCGCAGCTCGACTATTCGAACGCCGTGACGCTGAACAATACCCGCGTTCCCGGCCTCACCACGCGCCGGACCGAAACGACCGTCGAACTCGGTTCGGGCCAGAGCATGGTGATCAGTGGCCTGCTGTCGAACAGCCATAACAATTCGTACGACAAGACGCCGGGGCTCTCGAACCTGCCGATCATCGGCGCGCTCTTCCGTTCCAACGCCTTCCAACGCAACGAGACCGAACTGGTGATCGTCATCACCCCGTATCTGGTGAAACCGGTCAACAACGCGAGCGACATCGCATTGCCGACCGATGGTGCGCGGGCGCCGGGCGATCTCGACCGTGTCCTGCTGGGTACGCTCAGCGCGAGCGGCGGCGGCAAGCGGCCGGTGCCGACGGTCGCCCCGCCGACCTACGCCCAGCCATCGGTCGGCGCGGTCGCTCCGATCCTGCCGATGCCACGCGGCGACGTCCGCCGCGCCGAGGACGACGCCATGCCCCGCTCCGATACCACGGCGGGCACCAAGTCGAAAAAGGGCGTCGTGCCCACTCCCGGCTTTTCGAATTGAGCCGCGCTTCCGCGCAACGCACCAAGGATATCCGATGATCAACAAATCGATCCTAGCGTCTCTCGTCCCCGCACTGCTCCTCGGCGGCTGCGTGGGTACCGAGAATCGCGGTCTCGAATCGGTCCATCAACCCGTCGTCAGCCATACCGACTATGCCCTGGACCTGGGTGTCGCGGGCGGCGCGCTCGCGTCGGGCGAAACGGAACGTCTGGCAGGCTGGGTCGAGACGATGCGGCTCGGTTATGGCGACCGGGTGACGATCGACGATCCCGCCGCAGAAGGGTTTCGCGCTCGCGACGACGTATCCGCGGTCATCTCGCGCTATGGCCTGTTGCTGAGCGCCGATGCACCCGTGACGCCTGCCCCGGTGACGCCGGGTTCGATCCGCGTGGTCGTCAGCCGGATGCGCGCGACCGTGCCGGGTTGCCCCGACTGGTCGCGCGATTCGACCAACGACTTCGAAGCGAACACCTCGTCCAACTATGGCTGCGCGACCAATCGCAACCTCGCGGCGATGATCGCCAATCCCGCCGACCTCGTGCGCGGCGCACCGGGTACCGAGACCACCGATGCCGCGCTGTCGTACAAGGCGATCGATACCTATCGCAAAAAGGCGCCCACCGGCGCCGCCGGCCTCGCTGCGGCCAGCACGGGAGGCAAGTGATGAACGCACCCTGGAAGCCGGGCGGCATCGCGCACCGCGAGCCCTTCACCGCCTATGTCTGCGACGAGATCACCGCCGAGGCGCTGCGCCCGATCGCCAGCGAACTCGGCTGGGCGGTCGAGAAGATCCACAAGGGCGGCCTGCGCAACGCGATCCAGTCGCTGTCGGTGTCGGCCTCGCCGCAGATCCTGTTCGTCGATCTCGCCGAATCCGGCGACCCGCTGAACGACATCAACGCACTTGCCGAAGTGTGCGAGCCCGGCACCGTCGTCATCGCCGCGGGGCAGGTGAACGATGTTCGCCTGTACCGCGATCTCGTCGCCAGCGGGATCCAGGACTATCTGCTGAAGCCGCTGCATCCGGACATGCTGCGCGAGGCCTTCGGTCACGCGCAGACGATCCTGAATGCGCCGAAGCATGTCGAAGTATCGCCCGATCGCCCGCATTGCGCGATCGCCGTCGTCGGCACGCGTGGCGGGGTCGGCGCATCGACGATCGCGACCTCGATCGCCTGGCTGCTCGCGGACAAGGAAGACCGCGCCACCGCGCTGCTCGATCTCGACGTGCATTTCGGAACCGGCGCGCTCGGCCTCGATCTCGAACCGGGTCGCGGCCTGACCGATGCGATCGACAACCCCAGCCGGATCGACGGGCTGTTCATCGAACGCGCGATGGTCAAGGCGTCGGACAAGCTGTCGGTGCTGAGTGCCGAAGCGCCGATCAATACGCCGCTGATCACCGACGGCTCAGCCTTCTATCAGCTGCAGGAGGAGATGCGGTCGGCATTCGAATGCACCGTCGTCGATCTGCCGCGTGCGATGCTGATCCAGCATCCGCATCTGATCAGCGAGGTTCGGCTTGCGGTGATCGTCACCGAACTGACGCTGGCCGCAGCACGCGACACGATCCGTATCCTGTCGTGGATGAAGACGAACGCGCCGCAGACCGAGCTATTCGTGCTGGCCAACCGGATGCACGTCGGCGGCCAGCTCGAGATCAACCGCAAGGATTTCGAAGGCTCGATCGAGCGCAAGATCGATTACCTGGTGCCGTTCGACCAGAAGCTCGCCTCCCAGGCGGCCAAGCTCGGCAAGCCGATCGTCGAGGTCGGCAAGACCTCGAAGACGATCGCGCCGATCCTGGCGCTGGCGACCGCGCTCGCCTCGGCCGTGCCCGATGCCTCGACCGAGGGCGTGAAGGCGAAGGGCAAGTCGCTGATGGGCAAGTTCGGCGATCTCAAGGGATTGCTTCCCAAGCGCGCGGCGAAGACGAAGTGAGCAGCGCGCGTCCGATCCGCATGACGACTAGACGGAGGCGTTAGGCCGCGATGGACATGTTGCCGCTGCTGTTGGTGATGATCGGTGCCGTCGTGGTGCTCGGGATGGTGGCGTTCGCCTTCGCGGGACCGTCGGCCAGCCGTGCGCAGTCCCGGCGGATCGCATCGCTGCGCGAGCGCCACGGCGATGCGCTGGTCGTCGCCGAAGCGCAGATGCGGCGCATCGCGACCAACCGCAACACGAAGATGGATGTCGCGTTCACGCGCATCCTGCCCAATCCCGTCCAGCTCGCCAAGCGCCTGGCGATGACCGGCAAGACGTGGACCGTCGGCCAATATGGGCTGGCGACCGCCGGCATTACGCTGGTCGTCGCGCTGCTGATGGCCCTCAGGGGCCTGCCGATCCTGCTGGCCTTGTTCGTCGGCTTGTTCATCGGTGTCGGTTTGCCGCATTTCGTCGTGAGCAAGACGATCGCGCGCCGGATCGGCAAGTTCACCGCCAAGTTCCCCGACGCAATCGACCTGCTGGTCCGCGGGCTCCGATCGGGCCTGCCGATCAGCGAGACGATCGGCGTCGTCGGCCAGGAAGTCGATGGGCCGGTCGGCGAGGAGTTTCGCGCGGTCAGCGACAAGATGAAGATCGGCCGGACGATGGATGCCGCGCTGCAGGAAACGGCGGACCGGCTCGGCACGCCCGAGTTCCAGTTCTTCGTGATCACCATCGCGATCCAGCGTGAGACCGGCGGCAATCTGGCGGAGACCCTGGCGAACCTGTCCAACGTGCTGCGGTTGCGCGGCCAGATGAAGCTCAAGATCAAGGCGATGTCGTCGGAGTCGAAGGCGTCGGCGTACATCATCGGCGCGCTGCCGTTCATCGTGTTCGCGATGATCTGGGTGATAAACGGTACGTACATGCAGAATTTCTTCATCGACGAGCGGCTGATGGCGATCGGCATGGGCGGCATGGTGTGGATGGCGATCGGCGCCTTCATCATGTCCAAGATGATCAGCTTCGAGATCTAGGGGCACATGATGGGCACCACCGGCGGACCTACCATCCTTGGTTTCGACGTACTCACGGTCGCGACGATCCTGTCGGGCATTGCCGCGTTCGCGGTGATGGTCGCGATCTACGCCGCGACCACGGTGAGCGATCCGATGACCAAGCGCGTCAAGGCGCTGAACGATCGCCGCGAACAGTTGAAGGCAGGTATCACGGCCTCGACCAAGCGGCGCGCCAAACTGGTCCAGCGCAACGACACCGCGGACAAGATGCGCGGCATGCTGTCGTCGATGAAGATGCTGCAGGACAGCCAGGTGAAGGCGGTCCAGTTGAAGCTAATGCAGGCCGGCATCCGATCGAAGGAATGGGCGCCGGCGGTCATTTTCGGGCGTCTCGTGCTGCCGATCGTGCTGGGCGGCGCGATGCTGTACTGGGTCTATGGCACCGATGGCTTTGCGACCTGGGGCCCGTTGAAGAAATACGGGCTCGTCGCGATGACTTTCATCCTGAGCTACAAGGCGCCTGACCTGTATCTCGACAACAAGATCAAGAAGCGCTCGGATGCGATCCGCAAGGGATTGCCCGATGCGCTGGATCTGCTGGTGATCTGCGCCGAGGCCGGGCTGACCGTCGATGCCGCGTTCCACCGCGTCGCGCGGGAATTGGGGCGGGCATATCCGGAGCTCGGCGAGGAGTTCACGCTGACCGCGATCGAACTGGGGTTCCTGACGGATCGGCGGATGGCGTTCGAGAATCTCGCGATGCGGGTGAAGCTGGATGCGGTGAAGGGGGTCGTCACGACGATGATCCAGACCGAGAAATACGGCACGCCGCTGGCGTCGGCGCTGCGCGTGCTGTCGGGCGAGTTCCGTAACGAGCGGATGATGCGCGCGGAGGAGAAGGCGGCGCGGTTGCCGGCGATCATGACCATCCCTTTGATCCTGTTCATCCTTCCCGTGCTGTTCGTCGTGATTCTCGGGCCGGCGGCGTGTTCGATCTCCGATGCGCTCATGAAGACCTGAAGCAACCGCTGGCGCGGCGGATCGTTGGGCTCCCGTAACAGGAGGGTTTTTACTATGCCTTTGTTTTCCACACCTACGCAGTTCGCGGCGCTTGCGCTGGTTTTCGTTGCCGGCTGGCTGTTCGGATTGGCGAGCCATCCGGGGGGTAAGAAGTGGAAGGCGCGCTATCTGGCGGAGCGGGACGCGCATGCTTCTGTGAAGAAGGATGGCGATGTTCGGGCGGCTGCGGCTGAGAAGCGGGCGGTCGAGGCCGAGCGGGAGAATGCCCGGTTGGTGAAGGAGGTCGAGGCGGCACGGGTTGCGGCTCCGGTTGTGGAGCGGGCGCCGGTTGTCGGGCGTGATGCGGTTGTCGATACGTCGCGGTCCGGGGCGCTGTCTTCAGCGCGGCCGGCTTATGCTCGGCCGGCGTATAATGCCGATGGGACCAAGCGTGGTTGGTTCGATTTCGAGCCGCGTCGGTGAGGTTTAGGGGGTAGGTTAGCCCCTACCCCTTGTTCTCCCGCGAAGGCGGGAGCCCAGTCTGGGTCCCCGCCTTCGCGGGAGAACATTCTTTTCTTCTTCCGCCCCGGCGGAGGCCGGGGCCCAACTGGGAGCGTTTAGTAACTAGGGGTAGTGCTCTGTTACTCTGGACGTTCCAATTGGGCCCTGGCCTTCGCCGGGGTGGTGCTATGCTCCAGGGTAGCGGTTACTTCTTCGACAGCGCAGCCTGCGCCGCCGCCAAGCGAGCGATCGGGACGCGGTAGGGGCTGGCGGAGACGTAATCTAGGCCGACCTTCTCGCAGAACGCGATGCTCGCGGGGTCGCCGCCGTGTTCGCCGCAGATGCCGAGCTTGATGCCCTCGCGGGTTTTCCGGCCACGTTCCGCGGCGATCTCGATCAGTTCGCCGACGCCCTCGACGTCGATGCTGACGAACGGGTCCTTGGCGTAGATGCCCTGCTCGACATACGCGCCGAGGAAGCGCGAGGCGTCGTCGCGGCTGACGCCGAGCGTGGTCTGCGTCAGGTCGTTGGTACCGAACGAGAAGAACTCGCCGACTTCCGCGATTTCGCCGGCGCGGAGGGCTGCACGGGGGAGTTCGATCATCGTGCCGACGAGATACTCGATCGTCCGGCCCTTTTCGGCGAACACGGCCTGGGCGGCCTTGTCGACGACCGCCTTCATCAATTCCAGCTCGCGGCGGGTGGCGACGAGCGGGATCATGACCTCGGGGATCGGGGCCGCGCCGGACTTCTCCGCGACGTCTACCGCCGCCTCGAAAATCGCCCTAGCCTGCATCTCGTAGATTTCTGGATAGGTCACGCCGAGACGGCAGCCGCGGTGGCCGAGCATCGGGTTGAACTCGTGCAGTTCCGCCGCACGGCGCTTGAGCGTGTCGACGTCAACGCCGGCCGCGGTCGCGACTTCGGCGAATTCGGATTCCTCGTGGGGGAGGAATTCATGGAGCGGCGGATCGAGCAGGCGGATCGTTACCGGGAGCCCGGCCATGACCTCGAGGATTTCCGTGAAATCCTTGCGCTGTTCGGGGAGCAGCTTTTCGAGGGCGGCGCGACGCCCCTTCTCGTCCGAAGCCAGGATCATCTGGCGGACGTTGGTGATGCGGCTGCTCTCGAAGAACATGTGCTCGGTGCGGCAGAGGCCGACACCCTCGGCGCCGAACTCGCGCGCGACGCGGCAATCCTCGGGGGTCTCGGCGTTGGCGCGGACCTTCAGGCGGCGGACCTCGTCGGCCCAGACCATCAGCGTCGCGAAATCGCCGGACAGTTCGGGCTGAACCGTGGCGACCGCGCCGATCATCACTTCGCCGGTGGTGCCGTCGATGGTGAGCAGATCGCCCTCCTTCACCTCGCGGCCGCCGCAGCGCATGATCTTCGCCTTCGCGTCGATGGAGAGCGTGCCGGCGCCGGAAACGCAGGGGCGCCCCATGCCGCGTGCGACCACGGCGGCGTGGCTCGTCATCCCGCCGCGTGCGGTGAGGATGCCCTTGGCCGCATGCATGCCGTGAATGTCGTCTGGCGACGTCTCGGTGCGGACGAGGATCACGGCGACGCCGTCGGCGGCCTTCTTCTCGGCGGCATCGGCGTCGAACACGACCGCGCCGGAGGCTGCACCCGGCGAGGCGGGGAGGCCCTTGGTCAGGACGTCGCGGTGCGCTTTCGGATCGAGCGTCGGGTGGAGCAGCTGGTCGAGTGCCATCGGCTCGACGCGCAGGATCGCTTCCTCGCGCGTGATCAGGCCTTCGTTGGCCATGTCGACGGCGATCTTGAGCGCGGCTTTGGCGGTGCGCTTGCCGGCGCGGGTCTGGAGCATCCAAAGCTTGGTCTTCTCGACCGTGAACTCGATGTCCTGCATGTCGCGGTAGTGGTTTTCGAGCGTGTCGAACACGTCGGCGAGTTGGGTGTAGACCTCGGGCATCGCCTCTTCCATCGAGGCGGGCTTGGCGCCGGCGTCTTCGCGCGCGGTCTTGGTCAGATACTGCGGGGTGCGGATGCCGGCGACGACGTCCTCGCCCTGCGCATTGATCAGGAATTCGCCGTAATAGGCGCGGTCGCCCTTCGACGGGTCGCGCGTGAACGCGACGCCGGTCGCCGAGGTGTCGCCCATGTTGCCGAACACCATCGCCTGGATGTTGACCGCGGTGCCCCAGCCGCCGGGGATGTCGTTGAGGCGGCGATAGACTTTCGCCCGCTCGGACTGCCACGAGCCGAACACCGCGCCGACTGCGCCCCAGAGCTGGTCGTGGACGTCCTGCGGGAAGGGCTTGCCCCAGAGCTTCTCGACGAGGCCCTTATATTCGGCGACGAGTTTCCGGAGATCGTCGGCGGAGAGTTCGGTGTCGAGCGTGAAGCCCTGGTCTTCCTTGGCGACCTCCAGCGCTTCCTCGAACGCGCCGTGATCGAGTTCGAGGACGACGTCGGCGTACATCTGTATGAAACGGCGATAGCTGTCCCACGCGAACCGCGCGTCCTCGGACTTGGCGGCGAGGCCTTCGACGGTCTGGTCGTTGAGGCCGAGATTGAGGACGGTGTCCATCATCCCCGGCATCGAGGCGCGGGCGCCGGAGCGGACCGAGACGAGCAGCGGGTCGGCGGGGTCGCCGAACTTCTTGCCGGTGACGCCCTCGATGTGGGCGAGGCCGGTGGCGACCTCGTCGCGCAGGCTCTGCGGGAACTGGCCGCCCTCGTCGTAATAGACCGCGCAGAAGTCGGTCGAGATCGTGAAGCCCGGCGGGACCGGGAGGCCGATCGACGCCATCTCGGCGAGGTTGGCGCCCTTGCCGCCCAGCAGGTTCTTGTCGCCCTTGCCGCCATCCGAAACACCGCCGCCGAAGCGATACACATATTGGGTCATGGTCGGTCCTCTAAGTGCTTGTTTTGCGCGGGGATCAGGAAAGAAGGTTAGGCCGGGTTAGGCCAAGACACATCAGCCCTCGATCCGAGAAAAGTCTGCCACATTGTGCACTGCGGCGCGAACTCGCTCAAGTAGCGCGAGACGGGCGGAGCGCTTGGCGGGATCGGCGTCGTTGACGATAACGCTATCAAAAAACGCGTCGATCGGCGCACGCAGCGAGGCGAGCGCGGCCATCGCGCCGGCGAAGTCCTCACGCGCGATCGCGGCGGTGGCGCGGGGTTCGGCGGAGTCGAGCGCGGTGTGGAGCGCACTCTCTGCCGGTTCGGGCGTGTAGGACAGCGAAACCTGCTCCCTCTCCCCTCCGGGGAGAGGGTTGGGGTGAGGGGCAGTTCCGGGCGCTGTACTGCTTGGC
>JAJNQF010000075.1 GCA_021154945.1 Sphingomonas sp. | reverse complement strand
GAGAAGGCCGTGCTCGACATCGCGTCGGAACTCCCGTCCGACGTGCGGATCGCTGTAACCAGGGCGGTAGCGGATTCACGCTCAGCGACCGGCGCGGTGCCGGGGCCGAAGTCCGGCGGGCCGCCGCCGATGCCGAACATGTGAGGAAGTGTGCCGATGTCGTGGGAGGGGCATCTTATCACGCGGTGTTCGGGCGGCGTGGGGCCGGGTCAGAGGGCCCGCAGCGGGCGCCCTCAGCCTGAAGGCGTCGGAACGGCTCTCGCGGGAGCAGGCGTGCGATCCTCGTTCCGCTTGTCGGCGACGTATCCCTGGCCGTTCTCCGCCTTGAAGATTTCGAACAGGCCGATCGCCGCGAAGAGGGCCGGAAAGTTCTTCACGCCGTAGTTGCGCGGATCGATCGACGCCTGGCGCTTGGCGGCGCTCCCGGCGGTGGCGAGCGACGCCCATCCGTCGTCCTGCGCGGCCGCCTCCACGGCCCCGCGGAGTATCGCGACCAGCCCCGGGTCCTGCGAGAGCGCCGAGGCCTTCTCACGCACGGCGGATCTCGCGGGACCGGCGGCCGGCGGCGACTTCGGTCCGGCCGTCGGTTTCACCTCCGTGGAGGCGGCATCCGTCGCCGTCAGCGTGTCGAGGTAGAGGAATCGCGTACAGGCGTTCACGAAGGGCGACGGCGTCTTGCGCTCCCCGAAGCCGTACACGTCGTGGCCGTTGGCCTTGAGCTGCATGACCAGCGGAGTGAAGTCCGCGTCGCTCGAAGCGATGCAGAATGCATCCGGCTTCTGTGTGTAGAGCAGCTCCATCGCATCGATGACCAGGGCGATGTCGGTCGCGTTCTTGCCGGCCGAGTAGCTGAACTGCTGGATGGGCCGGATCGCGAAGTCGTGCAGCTTGTCCCTCCAGCCCTTGAGACCGCCGCTGCCCCAGTCCCCGTACGCCCGTCGGATGTTGGCCGTGCCGTACCGCGACAGCTCGGCGAGCATGGCGGAGATCGCGGCATGGGAGACGTTGTCCGCGTCGATCAGAAGCGCGATCCTGCGATCCGGCGTCGCCTGCGGTCGGTGTTCGACATCCATGCTCGGGCTTTCCTCGGGGGCGGACCACCTTCGGGGAACGGCGCGAGAATGGCCACCCCGAGAATCGGCCGGAGTCTCCGCGTGAAGACCTCGGGCGGCGGTGGCGGGCGGCGGGACGGGACATGCTCGACGGGAGGTTCGCGGACCGACGCGGACGTCACGCCGATCCCGGTGGGGGGTGACACGTACGTCGCCCTAGGGTGACGTACGTGTCACCCCTAACAGAACAGAGTGACCCCAAAGCGGGTAGAAGCCTCAGACGCGTACCTGCCGGTTCGTCGTGGACCGGGCGTCGGTGATCATCGCAGCGGATCCACGGGGGCTTCTTCGTCCAGGGAGACCGGACGGCGGTTCAGCTCGTGTATCCACCTCCGGCTCTCGGAGGCGTGGCGCGCTTTGCTCGCGTGGAACCGTACCGTGCTCGCAATCGGGTATCATACACGGATCAGCCGGCTACGCGTCGGCCATGGCGCCTGACCTCCTACCGCAGGCGCTCCAGCCGTTCGCCCCGGCCGCAACGTCGCAACGCATCGGGTCCGCAACGATCCGTTCGGGCCGACCGGAAAGCGGCGGTCATGCCGTCGCCCCCCTTCGAGGCCGCCTCGCCTCCCTTTCCCCGGATGCGGTCGTGTCACGTAACGCACGTTGATCCACATCATGCCATTGCGACGGAAACGGTCGAAGAGCGGTGCGTTGATCTCCAATTGAACGGAGAACCACGATGGCCGACGACAAGAGCAAGACCGACGGACGTGATCGCAGCCGTGTCTCAGGCAGCGAGACGTATGAGGTCGAGTATTTCGCCGAAAAGCACGGGTTGACCCAGCAGCAGGCGCGCGACTTGATCGCCGAAATCGGCAACGATCGTGAGAAGCTCGATGCTGCCGCAGGCAGGCTCAAGGGTGAGCGAGGCAAGGCCTGAACACCAGCATCGGCGCAGGTCGCCTCGCCACCAGAACCACGTCGCTCGCCGAGGACCTGATTTGCCGCACTACCTGATCGCCGAAAGCGAGACCGAGAACGAGCGTGAGGCGCGACGCGAAAGTGCCGGCAAGAGCTCTGGCGAGACATACGCCGCGACGCTCGAGCAGATGCGACCGGGAAGCCGCATCACGATCGTCGCCCCTGCGGATGACGATGCACGCGTGCTCAGCATAGGCGAACTGGGCGACTTCGATGCCGTGTTCCTCACCGGCTCGCCGCTCCATGTCTACGACGACACGCCCGAGGTGCGCCGTCAGCTGGATTTCATGCGTGCCGTCTTTGCGTCGGGTACCCCATCGTTCGGCTCATGCGCCGGACTGCAGGTGGCCGTCGCGGCTGCGGGCGGCACGGTTCGCAGGATGCCCGAGCGGATGGAAGCCGGGATCGCCCGTCGGATCGTAGCGACCGATGCGGGACGCCGACATCCGTTGCTGGCGGGTCGCCCGCCGACCTGGGACGCCGCGGCCATCCATGGCGACGAAGTCGAGACGCTACCGCCCGGGGCCGTCCTTCTGGCGGGTAACGCCGTGACGCGCGTTCAGGCAGCGGAGATCCGGTACGATCGCGGCGTCTTCTGGGGCGTCCAGTATCATCCCGAACTGGCGCTCGGCGAGATCGCCGTCGCGCTCGAGCGCCAGGCGGACGATCTGGTCGAAGCCGGTCTGGCCGAGTCCCCTGACGATGTGGAGACGCGTGCAGGTCAGCTGACCGCACTGCACCGCGACCCTGGTCGTCGCTCCCTCTGGTGGATGCTGGGCGTCGACGCCGAGCTTGCCGATGAAGCGCGCCGGCGGACCGAGATCCGCAACTTCCTCAACCATCTGGCGAAAGACGAGGCAGCGTCGCCCGTACCGCACGACGGGGCTCCCCTATCGTGACCTCGTCATGGAACCCGGCGTTTCGTGTCCTCGCGTTCCGGTGGAAACGTTCGGAACGGCCTCCCATCTAACGGCTCATGACCAATACCATTCTTCATCTCGGGCTGATGGAAGACGGGGAGATCGAGCTCGATCTGGCCGCCCTGGAACTCGCAACGCTCGATCATCCCGGTATCGATCTCGACGGATACGTCGACGAGCTCACGGACATGGAGATGGCCCTGCGCGCTGCCGACGTCGACGCGGTGAGCAGCGTCGAGCAGGCCCGGGCCCTGAGCAGCGTGCTGGTCGAGGAGTTCGGGTTCTCCGGTGACCGCGTACACTACGACGATCCGCAGAATGCGGACCTGATCGCCGTCGTCGACCGACGGCTCGGCCTGCCGATCAGTCTGTCGATCCTCTATGTGGCGATGGCACGCCGCCTCGGGTGGTCGGCGATGCCGCTCAACACCCCCGGCCACGTCCTGGTGCGCCTCGGCGACGCGTCGGATTCGCTGATCATCGATCCCTTCAACGACGGTCGCATCGTCGCCCCGGAACAGGTGGAAGCCTTGTTGGAGCAGATGACGGGCCAGGCACGGTCTTCCGACGGGATGCTGCCCCTGTCGAACCGATCGGCGCTCGTCCGCCTGCTGCTCAACCAGGCGACCCGTGCCGAGCAGGCCGGCGATCCCGCGCGCGCCCTGGTACTGTACGACCGCATGACGATCGTGGCGCCCACGCACGCCCATGGTTGGTGGGAGCGCGCCAGACTTCAACTGGTCGCTGGTGATGTGGCCGGCGCACGCAGCAGCCTCAGTGCGATGCTGGAGATCACCCGGGACGACGATCTACGCCTGCAGGTATCGGCAGCGCTCGATGCCCTTCCCCGGCCAACGCCGTCATGAATATTGCGGTGGATCGACCCTTGCCGTGATGCCTTATCCTAGGCGCGTCCACCGGCGCTCATGCCAGGCCCGGGACTGAACCGCGTCTCCGAAACGCCAGAACCGGGTTTCCCGCGTGTGGGGACCTGCACGAACGAGCGTCCAGCATTCGCCCGTCGGCAGCTCGACAATGCGGTGAATGTGCGCAGCGTCGACATGGTAGGTCTCACCGGGAAGCCGGTGAACGAGCTTGCTATGCCAACCCCCGCTTGGATCCAGGTGGAACACCTCTTCGACATATCCGCCATCGAGAATCTCGGTGTTAAAACTCCAGGGGTGGTCATGCGGCGTGGCGTGCGGCTCTTCCATCCTGAACCGGTGCAGCGCGCGTCCGTCATCCAGATGATATTTGGTGAACGCTCGCGACATGCGCTCGACGCTGACGATCCGCGTGCCTTCGGGAACGCGAGCAATGGCTGCTCGCGGTAATCTCATGCTCACGGTTCGGACACCTCTTCATAACAGCCGGCGCGCCGCAGCTGGCGAACGATCCCGTTAAACGCCGCGGTCACGCCCTGTGCCCTGCCGATCTCGTTCTCTTGGGCTGCGGCATCCCAGTAGAGTGCGAGTGGCCAGCGTTCCGGGCAGTGCGGCAGCAGGCAGCGCAGCGCCAACCGGATCTCGACGACATCGACGCGCGCGTCCGAGCAGCGCGCAACGCCGCCCCGCAAGATATGCACCGATAGCGCGATGACAACGCGTTGATGACGGACGAGCTTGGCCATCAGTGGAAGTCGTGAGATTTGAATTTCACGACGGCTTCCGGATCCATGCCGTCCGCATGGGGCGGCCAGTAGGAATTGCGCGGGTTTGGGCTCCAGCCCTTGTCCCCGCGGTCGGGGGAGCCGGCATGCTTCGCGCCGTCACCACGCCCGGTCCGGTGCGGGAACGACATCTCGCCGACCCGGTGCAGCAGATCGCCGTGGTCGATGATCCGGTCGCAGATGACGTGGATGACCTCGCCCTCCTTCTGCACCCTGCCCTTCATGCCGATCATCGACGCGGACATCACAGTGCGGCGCTGCCGCTCGAACCGATCGGGCCACAGGATGCCGTTGGCGATTCCCGTCTCGTCTTCGATCGTGATGAAAAGCACGCCCTTGGCAGACCCCGGCTTCTGGCGGACGAGGATGATGCCGGCGACCTCGACATGGCGTCCATCGCGGATGGTGGCCAGGTCCGCGCATTTGGTCACGCCCCGCCTGGCCAGCTCATCGCGGACGAAAGTCAGCGGATGTGCGCGCAGCGAGAGTTGCAG
The DNA here is from genome assembly GCA_021154945.1 of Sphingomonas sp. GTDB lineage: Bacteria > Pseudomonadota > Alphaproteobacteria > Sphingomonadales > Sphingomonadaceae > Sphingomonas. The sequence continues at coordinate 16,225 of JAJNQF010000075.1, read as the reverse complement.
CGCGCGGTAGTCCTCGATCACCTCGCGGCCATCGGTCAGTGGGCGCAGCTCGACCTCAGGTTCGATCCCTTCCGCGCTGACCGCCTGATCCGCGCGGTCGGCTGCAGCGAACAGCGGCAACGGCGCTTCGCCGAGCCCCCTCACCTTCCACAAGCCCTGCCGACGATCGGCGCCGAAGCTGTGAAAGGCATCGCCGTCGGCGAGCTTCTCGATCGCCGCGCGCTGCACGCCCGATCGCCGCCATACGTCTTCCACGCTCTCGAACGCGGTCAGCTCGCGCGCACCGACGATCTTGGCGCCGTCCGCGTTGGACAGGCCGCGGATCTGGCGGAGCCCCAGCCGTACGGCGAGGTAACGCCCGCCATATTGCTCCAGCGTGCAATCCCAGCGGCTGGCGTTGACGCAAGGGGGGCGAACCACGACACCGTGCTCGCGCGCATCGCGCACGATCTGGGCGGGCGCGTAGAAGCCCATCGGCTGCGCGTTCATGAGGCTCGCGCAGAACACGTCCGGGTGGTGATGCTTCATCCACGACGAGGCGTAGGAGATCTTGGCGAACGAGGCCGCGTGGCTCTCGGGGAAGCCGTAGGACCCGAACCCCTCGAGCTGGCGGAAGGTGCGCTCGGCAAATTCACGCGGATAGCCGCGCTCGACCATGCCCCCGATCAGCTTCTCGCTGAAGTGCGACACGCCGCCCGTGAACTTGAACGTCGCCATGGCGCGGCGCAGCTGATCGGCTTCGGCCGGCGTGAACCCGGCCCCGACGATCGCAACCTTCATCGCCTGTTCCTGGAACAGCGGCACGCCGAGCGTCTTCTCCAGCACGGCTCGCAACTCGGGCCGTGGGTATTCCGGTTTCTCCAGCCCTTCACGCCTGCGCAGATAGGGATGGACCATGTCGCCCTGAATCGGCCCAGGGCGTACGATCGCGACCTGGATGACGAGGTCATAGAAGCGCCGCGGCTTCATGCGCGGCAGCATCGACATCTGTGCGCGGCTTTCGATCTGGAAGGTGCCGAGCGTGTCGGCCTTCGAGATCATCGCGTAGACGTCGGGATCATCGTCCTGCAGATCTGCCAGGCCGACGCGCAGCCCCTTGTCCGCCTCGAGCATGTTGAAGGCGCGGTTCATACAGCCGAGCATGCCGAGTCCCAGCACGTCGACCTTCATGAACTTCAGCGCATCGATGTCGTCCTTGTCCCACTCAATGATCTGCCGGTCTTCCATCGCGGCGGGCTCGATCGGGACCAGATCGTCGAGACGGTCATGGGTGAGAACGAAGCCACCCGGGTGCTGCGACATGTGGCGGGGCACGCCAATCAGCTTGCGGGCGAGCTCGAGCGTCAGGCGCAGGCGACGATCGCCGATGTCGAGGTTCAATTCGTTGACCTGCTTTTCGCCGACGCCTTCGGCCGACCAGCCCCACACCTGCCCGGCCAATGACGAGGTCAGATCCTCCGGCAGGCCAAGCGCCTTGCCGACGTCGCGCACCGCGCCGCGCGCGCGGTAGCGTGTGACCACCGCGGTCAACGCCGAGTGGTTGCGGCCATAGGTTTCGTAGATCCACTGGATGATCTCTTCACGACGCTCATGCTCGAAATCGACGTCGATGTCGGGCGGTTCGCGGCGCTCGCCCGAGACGAACCGCTCGAACAGCAGTTCGTGCTTGATCGGGTCGATCGAGGTGACGCCCAGCACGAAGCAAACGCAGGAATTGGCAGCCGAGCCGCGTCCCTGGCACAGGATCCCGCGCCGGCGGGCTTCGCGGACGATCGCGTAGACGGTCAGGAAATACGGCGCATAGCCGAGCTCGCCGATCAGGCGCATCTCGTGGGCGATCTGCTCGGTATAGGCAGCCGGCACCGCGCCGTTGAACATCGTGTCGACGGCGTCTTCCGCGAGCTTCTGCAGCGCCTCCTGCGCGGTCAGCCCGTCGATCAGCCGCTCATGCGGGTATTGATAGGCCAGCTCGCCCAGATCAAAGGTGCACAGACGCGCGATGTCGACGCTGGCGCGCAAAGCATCGGGATACGCCTTGAACCGTCGGACCATCTCGTCGGGGGATTTGAGCGCACGGTCGGCATTGACCTCACGCCGGTAGCCGAGCTCGTCGACGGTGCATTTCTCGCGCACGGCCGTCACGACGTCCTGCAGCAACCGTGCTTCGGGCGCGTGATAGAGGACATCACCCGTCACCACCGCGCGAACGCCAGAGCCGCCTGCCTGCCGCGCCAGCGCGTCGATCCGCACGGCATCGTCCGGCCGGCGCCGCTGGAACAGTGCCATGTACCCGCGTCGGCCATAGAGTGTCTTCAGGTCGGCGAGCGCTGCCAGATTATCCTCGTCTGCCTCGTGCGGCAGCAGGATGGCGATCATGCCCTCCGACCAGGGTTCGAGGTCATGCCAGTGGAGGAGGCATCTCCCCTTCCCCGCCCGCTTCTTGCCCACTGTCAGCAGGCGCGTCAGGCGCGACCAGGCGGGGCGGTCGGTCGGGTAGAGCAGCAACTGCCGGCCACAGGATAGATTGACGCGTGTGCCGGCGATCGAGCGAACGCCCGTTGCCTTCTGCGCTTCCCATGCGCGCACCACACCCGCGACCGTGCCGATGTCGCTGACCCCGATCGACGGATAGCCGAGCAGCGCGGCAGCCGCGAACAGCTCCTCGGGGCTCGAGGCGCCGCGTAGCAGCGAGAAATGGGTGAGGACCTGGAGTTCGACATAGTCGGTCATGCGAAGACGCCGTGCATCCACCAGCTGAGATCCCCGGTGTCCTCGACGAACCCGTCGCCACGCCGGAACACCCAGTAGCGACCGCCCGCGTCATCCTCGACCCGGTAATAGTCGCGCACCGCCCAAACTTCTGCGTCACGGCGCCACCATTCGCCGTGGATCCGCTCGGGGCCGTCGCCGGCAACGACCTTGTGCGGGCGGCCACGCCACTCGAACCGTCGGGGCGGCTGATCAGGCATGAGCGCTATGACGCCCCACAGCGGTTCGGGTCTGGCCAGCAGGCGCGTCGGCCGTCGCCATTTGGGCCAGCCCGCGGGCGCCACCACCGGGTCCGCGCGCACGACGGCACGCTCGGGCACGTGACTTTCAACAGGGGCAATCCGGAACACGGCGTCAGCGCCGATGCGGCCGGCAACGACGTCGACGAGACGGGCCGGATCACGCACCAGAACTTCACCGGCGAGAACCGCGCCAAGATCGACCGCGTCGAGCGGCTCGGTGTGCGGCGCCGCCAGATAAAATTGCTCGAGCCCCAGGCCCGGATCGATCCGTTCGATCCTGAGCTTCATGAGCCGCAGCAGATGCAAGATCTCACGCGTCGGTCGTGAGGTGCCGACGGCCACGATCTGCTCGGTGCCATCGACGCGTAGGCCACCGAGCCGCAGCGATCGTACGCCGAGCCCCTTCGCGCGCAGCAGTTCGGCCATGTCGCCGAGGAGATCCTCCATGACCTGCGCTATCGCGTCTGCGGTGACGATCGGTTCGAGCAATCGGCGCTCGACGACGGGCATGACCTCGTCTGTGCGCGGCGTGATGGGTTCGGCGACCGCGCCAAGGGCCTGATCGAGCCGCGTGATGGCAGCCAGCCCAAGCCGGCGTGCCAAAGGCCCTCGCGCAACAGGCAGGAGATCGGCGACGCGTTCGAAGCCGAACTTGCGGGCGGCGACAAGCGCCGTGCCTGCTAGGCGCAAGGCCGCGACCGGTAGGCCGCTGAGCGCTTCGACCGTCCGTCCTGTGGGCACGATCGCGATGTCGGCAGGCCCGAACCGGGCAATAGCGTGTGCCGCGCCCGGTGTGTCTGCAACCGCCACGCGGGCGGTGAACCCGGCACGCTGGCAAAACGCGCGCAGACGCCGGCAGAACCGTTCTTCCCCGCCATGGAGATGCGCGCAACCGGTCAGGTCGAGCCACAGCCCGTCGTGCGGTGTGGCTGCGGCGATCGGCGACCAGCGGCGCACCGCGCGTAGCGCGAGCTGATCCAGCATCGCGGCATCCGCCTCCGTTTCGGACGGTCGGATGTCGAGATCGGACACCAGCGCACGCGCATGGGTCGCGGCCATCCCGATCGTGATCCCTAACGCGGCAGCGCCATCGCAGGCGGCCACCACCTCTTCGCGCCGGCCGACCTTGCCTACCAGTGCGAGCGGTGCCCTGTGAAACGCGGCAACGGTCGCCGCGACCCTGTCGTGACTGTCGGCTTGCGCAAACCCATGAAACGGATGGTTCGCCGCCTCCGATCGTCGGCCAAGTTCACGCATGGGTGGTTTCGCATGCGCGGGCAGCGCTGCGATCTCACCTTCCACATCCTGCCTGGTCGGCATGTCGGCACGAGCCCACCGCGCACCCGGCCGCCACCCGCCGCCCCGCGGTACCGAACACGCACCGGGATCGTCGTCGACGGGAAGCTGAAGGGCTGGCCGCTCAGGCGGCCGCGTGGCGTGCCGGTCCAGCCGTCTCAGCCGCTCGATGGCCAAGTGCGGCAGGAACAGCGAGACAACCCGTCTCATCGCAGCCCTCCAAAATCATCGAAAATGCTTCGCCGCCACGCTGCCGTGCGACCTCGACCTGCCACCGCGATCGGCCGACGCCGGCGACGCCCAGGCGCTCGGACGACGCACTGGCGATCCGCCAGCGCGTCCAGGCCGCGGACGGTTCGGCGAGCGGATCCTGGTCGCGATTACGTCTGCGTCGCAGGATGAGAACGGGAATGTCGGCGTCGGCCGCGACCAGTTGCAGGCGCCGGGTCGCCACCATCGACATCCGGCTAACCTCGGCGATCACCGCCGACGGCGTTCCGTCGCGCACCGCGTCCTCGACGACGGCCAGTAACGCCGCATCGTCTCGGGGTTGCGCATGGATCAGGTCGGCAGACGACAGCCCTGCCTGCTCGAGGCCCGGTGCATAGAGATCGTTGCGACAGCTTACCCACAGCACCGGTCCGCCTGTATGCGCCGCCTCGCGCGCGGCGATGCCTGTCAGGAACAGCGTTGCTGCGGCATCGTCGACCATCGAACAGCTTTGCGCGGCGACCTCATGCAGCGCGCCGGCGCGAAGGCCTCTGCTCGCGAGGCGATCATCGAGCGCAGGGATACCGAACGGCATGATGCGGTGATCCACCACCGGCGTTGCGATCGTCCGCAGGTGGGCGATGGTGGTCGGCAGGGACTCGAGGGCGGTAATCATGATGTCTAGACTCTACCTGTTCCCTTTATGTTCCGTTACCAGAACCGTTTGGTCAAGCGTTCGACTCGAAACTCGTGTGGATAAGGTCCCGGTCTGGGTTTGGATCGGACGATCACACCGTTGCGCGGCGGCTGGAGTACGATGAGCGGACGGTCCCGGGGCCAGTCCGCAGCCGCACCGGAAGGCCTGATCCGCGGTGGTCATGAAGGAAAGGGCGGTGGCAGTTGTCGTTCGGGTCGTCGGATCAGGCGCGGAGGGCGATCGATCATTCGCGTCCGAACCCGGCCCGGAGGCCGACGGGTCGATGACCGTTCGCTGACCTCCGGCGTAGCGCACCTGTCGTGCGCGCCGGTGACATGACGGCCGCCCGCATGTTGATGCGGGATGATCCACTGCCGATGTACCATGTCGCCGAGCGCAGGCGTTTCGGTCGCGACGCTCTACCGCTACGCCGGCACGCGATCGTTCCGCGCCAGTACGAGGATCTGCCGCCGCGTGTTGCTCACCCGGCGGAACGCCAGCCCGGTCAGGTGTTGGTCGATCCTCGCCGACGATCGTCGCCGTCGCCGCCTCGCGATCCCGATCGCGCCGTTATCGGCTGCCAGGCGGGGTGATGCCATGCACGGCCGCGACCGCCGCCGCTCGGTCGGCGGTCGCGATCTCACCCCCCCTCGTGCGATCAGGGTCGATAGAGGATGGCGTCGAGCCTGGCCGCGCGGCCTTCCCATAGCGGACCTTCCGCGCCCTCGGGCTTGGCCGCGTTGTACCAGTCCGACGCCTGGAGCACCTCGATCACCCGCTCCCAGTAGTTTCCCAGGTCCAGCGTCGACTTGGCGAAGCCCATCCGCTGGGCGGCTTCGGTGAGATTGGGCTTCGAGACGCAAAGGAAGACGTCGGGCCGCTTCATGGCGAGCAGCCTCGAGGCCGTGGGTACGCCACCGGTCCTGTCCGAGTTCCGGAACGCCTTCACGAACAGATCGGCGAAGCGATCGTAGTGGTGGCGTTCGACCTCTCCCTTCTGCGGAATGCTGTCGACGGCGCGGGCCAGGTACCGATCGTTCTCCTCGATGCGGTTGGCGAAGTCGCCCATGCCGCGCATGGATCCGAACCATCCCCATTCCCGATCGAGATCCGGATTCCGGTAGCCGTCGTCCCCCGACTTCTGGTTCTCCCCGATAACCCCGGCGATCGCCTTGCGCTGAAGGCGCTCGAGATCGTGGAACGAGGGGGCCGAGATCAGCCAGGTCTGCGCGACCCTCAGCAACGCGAGGCTGCGCGGAACGTCGTGATGCCGGCTTTTCGCCACCGCCTCGGTGAAGTCGTTCCAGTCCATCGACACGAGCGACGAGGAGGCGGCCGTGCTGCCCGCGGGGCGCCTCTTCGGGATCGCCGGATCCCTCGCGGGCTTGGGCATGCGGGCCGCCCGCTTCCATGCCAGCCGGTAGGCGGCGGCGTATTCCGGCGTGACCGGCTCGCCGAACCCTGCGCTGTCATCGGCGAACCTCAGCAGATCCTGGAGCGCCCGATCCTCCACCGTGCCTTCAAGCAGCACCGCCGCCTCGTGGTTCCTGTGCAGCCCGCCGTTGGTGAAGTTCGCACTCCCGACGACGGCGGCCAAGCGGTCTCCCGACCGGAAGACGTAGACCTTGGGATGGAAGGTACCGCCGGCGAACCCGGTCGCGACGTAGCAGTGATCGAGACCCGCGAGCCGATCGATCAGGTCGGGATCGGTCTGACAGAAGGCCACCCCGAAGGTGACGTTCCGGAACTTGGCCGCGTGACCCACCAGCCGATCGGCCAGAGGCATGTGAGATCCCCAGGCCGTCGCCCAGTGGAGTTCGTCGTGCTCCTCCAGCAGATCCTCGAGGGCCCTGCCGATGGCCGCCCCCGTCAGGAACATCGTTTCCAATCTCGTCCTCCTCCATGTCAGGCCGCCGACCGATCGCCGTCGGCCTGCTGCGGTCTCGTGAGCCGTCCCCCGCAGTGCGTGGGCCACGCGCCGCAGTGAGTGCCGGCGGTTCGTTTGGATCGGATCATACGGACGGCTAGCGTCCGCGATCCGGTTTGCCGTGGTGCCTCGTAGCCGACAACTCAGGTGGTCATGTTGTTGTCGAGGTGCGACGGCAGGTGGCCGACAAGCAGGACGCCATCGGCTTCGTCCCAGTGGACGTAGATCCGGAACATGGCCTTCGGGTCGGTTCCTCCGCCGTGCTTGAGATGGAGATCGCACCATCTGCGCTCTCCCCGGTACTGTACGGAGTATTCCGGAAACCGCTGTAGATCTCCATCGCGCGTGAAGCACGGCGCCAGGGTGAGGCCGAGCTCGGTGATCCGCTCCTGCCAACGCCTGTGCAGCTCCGGATCCGGATGACGCCGCATCGGCACGTAGAGGTCGTCGAGGGCCTGCAGGGCCTCGCCGACCTTCGCCGGGTTGCGGTACTGGCCGTTCCGTTCGGCCGCCTTGACGGCCTTCGACGAGATCCACACGTTCGGGCTGATGTTCGCGGTGGCCCACGTTCCGAACTCCGAGAAGTCCGTGAGCGGCTCCTTGACGGGCTGGATCGCGCCGTCCTTCATCGCCTCCCGCAGCATCTCGTTCTGTGCACGGTGCCGGCGGACCTCCGCGCGCAGTTCGGCGATCTGCTGCTCGGCCGATCCCCGTTCCCCCTCGGCGTCCGACAGCCACTGGTTCTGCTCGTCCCGGAGCCGTTCCAGCTCGTCCCGCAACGAGAGGTTCTCCTGCTCGAACAGCCTGGCCATCTCGACGTCGCTGGTGTCCGACCGCCGTGCGTACAGAGACAGTTCGGCGACCCTCTGCCGTACCGTTTCGAACCGGGGGTAGTCGGTCGTGCCCTTGGCTATCCCGGACGTGAGGACGCGTGCGATCACCGCCGTAGCGTCACCGGTCGGGACCCCCGTCCGTGCGAGCCATAGGGGGTGGTCGTACGGGTCGGCCTGGTCGAACAGGAGGCCGGGCCGGTACATACGGACGGCACCGTCGAACACCGACAGATCGCGTCCCGCCCGACGGCTCAGCTGCCACGTGAACTGGTCCGTTATGCCGATCACGTGCGCGGCGCCCGCGAGGCGTCTGGTCAGCGTCTCGAGCGATGCGACGGGCCGCCGGGACACCCCTTCGGCAAGGACTATCACGGGCAGGCGGCGGGTTGGGCGCTCGAGCAGTTCGCACATCGCGTCGAGCCCTTCGACCGAGTCCACCACCCTGATCTCGTCCGTGAGGACCTCGCCATCGGCGAGACACGGCAGTCCGCTGATCAGATCCCTCGCCAACCGCGGAATGCTCGGGATGAAGGGGACGTCCGCACCGCGCGTGCTGTTCAGCAGCCGCGTTCCGAAGTGGACCTCGTCCGACTGCTGCGCCACCGTGATCTCGGTTATCCAGGTCCGTCCGGCGACCATCGTATCGGGATAGTCGCTCGCGGCGGACCAGATCCGTCCGCCTTCGAAGGTCAGGGTGGTCGCGCGCGCGACGGGTGCGCCGCCGCCGCCCACGTCGAACGCCGTCCCGGCCTCGGCATCGGGCGGAACGGCCGCGTTGCGCGTCCGCATCCAGTGCACGGCGGCACGGACCGCACGCTCGAAAGGTTCGGCGCCGCCTATGGTGAACGCGACGCTCGAGACCGATCGGATGACCGCGGCGACCTCCCCTCTTGGCCGTTGTGCCTCGTATCCCGCCATGCTTCCCCGAATCCGTTCGCCAACCGGCATGCCCCGCCTCTGCGTCATCCGGCCGCGTCCGTCGAACGGAGGCTGCACCGGATCCGACCTAATTTCCGGTCGCCGCACGCGCGCCATCGGCCGGGACGGGATCGGCCTGTCCCGGGGTCCGATGTGCCGAGCGGGTCCCGACCGGATCACCGTCGAGCGGTCCGCGTCCTGGCCGACCGGACCACGGCCGCCTTATCGGCCCCCCCGGGCGAAGCGTGGAGCAGCGTCGATCCGCAGGGCGGTGATCCGTTCGAGGGCGCCGCCCGCGACGGTCGACGGTCCTGCCCCCATCCCGCGGACGTCGCGGCCCCTGCCGTCCCGTGATCGAGCGTCTTGAACTGCCCCGGTCGCCCGTGGAAGGGTGAGGGTCGCCATTCAGGAATTCCAATGACCATCACCAGACCGCTCCAGGTCATCTGTTCGTCCGTCGCATGCCGTCGCCGTCAGACCGTCGCGCTCGATAGGGTCTGGTACGTCGACGTCAGGAAAGGTCCCGGCAGTCACCGCGAAGCCGGATGGACGTGCCGCTTCTGCGGCACCGAGAACACGACTCCGCCTTCCCATCTGCCCCGCGACACGATCCCCACGCTGTCATCACGCCAACAGGTACTCGACCGCATCTCCGCATCCGTCTCCAGGCACGGTGCAGCGGACCCGCCTGCGCAGGTTCCGATCGCCCCGTCCGGAGGCGTCGCCACGCCCCTGTCGAAGAAGGCATCCCCGTCGGGTGCGGAGCGCCTTGGGGGCGCTATCGCGGTATCGGGTCCGGTGACGAAGCCGATCCGCGCCGCCGCCCCATCAGCATCACCGTCCGAGACCGAGGTCCGCGCCCGAACCGGGGAGCCCCGTCGAGCGGTACCGCTCTGGTCCGTCGGAGCTCGAGCCAAGGCGATCCTGATCGACGCCCTCGTCCGGATCGCGAGACACGGCGGCGATGCCGTCGCGATCACGAACGGTCGAGGCGGCTTCGAAGTCGTCGGAGTCGACCTGCCCGATGGGGACGACGTGAGCCACGTCCGGATGGCGGCGTTCGCCGACGCCCTTCTGGAGGAACTGGACGGGATGCATGCGGACGTGGTCGTGCTGGGAGGAGGCAGCGGCGATGGGCGATGGCAGGCGGTCCTGCACGTCGAGGCGGGTGCGGCCTCGTTCGTGTGACGCCCGCGCCCTTCCCGTCCGGCGCCCGACGCGCGGGTTTGCCTTGATCCTGCACGCCGTGCGTCATCGCGCTTCGACGACCATCGGACGGTAAGCCTGGAGGACGCTGCCCGCACCCGGGCGTCTTCGGGTTCGGTTTCTCCTACCGACCTTGGCCGACCGGACGCCCGCCGGTGTCAGTCCTCCATCGCGGTCTGCTCCTCGTCCCATTCCCTGTGCATCGCGATCATGGCCATCAGCAGTGGTCGCATGTGCCAGTTCACGTCGTTCCGGATATGGTTCGTCAGGGATATCTCGGCGGTCTTCGGCACGGCCTGCAGCGCGGCCGGATACATCGCCTTCAGATGATTGACCGCTTCGCGGCCGATCCTGCGTGCCATCGCGTCGAAGAGCCTTCGAGCCCTCTTCTCCTGCGTCTCCGCCTTCCGATCATCCCCCGACACGATCATGATCTCACCGTTCGCCACTTCGTTTTCCTCTCCGGGTCAGCTTCCACGTCGGGAAGCGACCACCCCCTTCAACGCGGACGTCGACGGCGTCCCGTCCCCGGTGGACGCGGTCCGACGGCGAGCGACGGGAGGCGATGACGTCGCCGATCGAGGTGTCTCGGGTTCGACGGACGTCGCACTTCGGGGCGTCGGGAGACCGGCGCTCATTGGCCGATCGGCCATCCTCGCAGGAGCGGGCCGTCCTTCGTCGCGGGTACGAGGAGCCGCAGTCAATCGGCGTACGCTACCGTTGCGGCGAGCGTCCGTCCTCGATGCGGGCGCCGCGTCGAGCAGGAGGGCGTCCGGTCATTCGCGTCAGACGGACCCGGTTCCGGCAGCGCTCCTTGATCCGAGATCCCGCAGATGGTCGCCGAGGGCGGCGACCATCCTGCCGACGGCGGTGTAGGTCACGGCTCGTCCCGTCTTCCTGGAGGATATGACCCCCGCCCTGCTCAGGACGGCCAGATGCGAACTCATCAGGTTGCGCGGTACTCCCAGGGCATCGGCGATGTCGCCCGACCCCATACCGGCGTCCCCCCTCTCCGCCAGCAGCACGAACACCCTCAGCCTGGTGGACTGGGCCAGCGCGCTCATGACCTTCAGGGCTTCGGGTTCGTCCATCGGAACGATGTAGGCGGGTTGGACCAACGAGACAACGAGATTCAGATTTCATTGACGCACTGATATTTGATTCAATAAGTATTGAATTGTTTTCGGTGGCGTCCATCTTGGTTCCGTCCGGACAGCACCGCCCCCCGGACGGCACTGAGATCCAGCGGCTGGCGGCAGGAGTACCTACTATGCAGATCACCGCGACCTCGCACCCCGAGAAGCGGACGGCGAAGTGCCCGCCGCCTCTCGCGACCCGGCCGCTGGACGACTGTGATCGATCCGGGCAGGCGGCGGCGCAGTTCGACGCGGGGAACGGGGCGTCGCACGGCTTCGCCCCCGGTACGCGCATGATCGACGCCCCGGTCCCGCCAGCCGTCGCGCAGGTGCAGGCACGGGTGGCGTCGGTCCCGGGTTCGACCGCGGTCGATGGACCGTCGTCGAGCGTCGAACCGGGGTACGCGGCATGAGGGACGTCGTCGCGCTCGGATCGCCGGCTGCGATGGAGACGATGGCCATGCTCGTCGATCGTAACGAGGACTTCCGCGTCCTGCGACGCATGCCGCCGATGCGCAGGAACCTCCTGCCGGGCGTGCGTCCGGGAATGCTGGCGGGTTGTGCCCTCTTCGCGGAGACGACGGGTCCCGACGTCATCGGTGATGCCGTCATCGAACTGGCGCTGCAGCGGTTCTGGGCCGACGCGGCGGGACGGATCGTGATGACGGGGCGGTCGCATCACTGGCTCGAGGATCCCGGTAGACCGATCGACCCGGAGGTGACGCGATCCACCGGAATAGCGCCCTCCGAAGTCCTCGGGCGAAGCATCATGGACCCCGTCGCCGCGTCCCTGATCGCGGACGCGGACTTCGTCGTCTCGCACGACGCGTCGTTCGATAGACCGTTCGTCGAGAAGCGGTTGCCGCTGGCGGTGGCGCGGCCCTGGGTCTGCACCTCCAGCGACGTCGACTGGCGGGACAACGGCCTTGAGGGCGGGAGCATGGCCTACATGATGATGCAGATGGGCATGTTCTACGCGCCCCATCGCGGGTCGGCCGAGGTGACCGCCCTCCTGCATCTGCTGGATCGTCCCCTGCCGTCCGGAGGTACCGTACTCGGGGCGGCGGTGGAGGCCGCGTCCCGACCGTCATGGGTCATAGATGCGGTGGGCGCACCATCAGGGGCGGGCGACCTGCTGGCGCATCGTGGCTACCGGTGGAACGCACACGGGGGACACTGGTGGAAGGAGGTGCCATCGTCGGAATTCGATGACGAATACGAATGGATCGTCGTTCGGGTGTACGGAGGGACCGCCAAGCCGAGATTCCGTTCGGTTACCTGGTCCGAGCGCCATTCGGCGTCGTGTTGACGCTGGTGGGCGTCGTCACTCTTCGCATGCGTGCTCGATGATGACGACGAGCGGCTGATCGCCGCCGTCGCTTCGCGGCCCTTCGGACTGGGTCGATGAGACGCTTCCGGATCGCACGCAGCGTAGGGTGTCCGGCCTTCGCTTCCGAAAGCCGGACATGGCACTACTCCGTCGCCTCGTCGGCGTTGCACTTGCGCAGGGGGGCTTCGCGTGCTCGGGCTTCGCAGCGTTCGTGCGACCCGGCTTGCGTGCGAGGCGAATCCTCTTCGCCATGGCGCGGCGGCTTTGGATATGCCGTAGCGACGAACCACCAACGAGCGATCTCGGGCCAAGCGGACGGATTGCGCCGCCGTACGCCCATGGCGATGGCCGGAGGCGATCGGGCAGACCGGTCACCAGGCGATCGAACCCCCGATCCTGAGCGTCCGCGGCCTCTCGGGCGTGTATTGTCGGCGGGCGAGGAGCGCGAACGGATTGCCACCGGCGAAGCGGTCGCCCTTCGCATTGAACACGTTCTCGACGGTCACGGTCAGGCGCAGGCGTCCGCGCGTCCATTCACTGTCGAGATGCGCGGTACCGTATCGACCCTGCGAAACGTCGAGCGGTGCCTGCGTCCCGACCACCGAGCGGCCGACGTAGCGCCAGCCGCCGTCGATCCCCGCGCTGCCGGCAGCGCCCATCGACCAGTCGTAGCCGATGTTCCCCGATACCGCGAACGGCGGCGTGTTCGGCGACAGTGCTCCCACGAAGCGGGGCACCAGAAGAACGGGCTCGGCCACGCGCGTGTCGCTGAGGAACATCGCCGTCTCGACCCGCAGGCCGACAAGCGGCACCCAGTCGAGGTTCGCTTCGATTCCCCGAATGCGGCTGTCGCCGAGGTTGGTCGTGAACGGGAATCCCGCCAGATCGACGACGTCCGCCTGGATGTGACGCCAGTCCATCAGCGAGGCTCCCAGCGATCCGGCGAGGCCGGTCCGCCCGCTGCGTTCCTTCCTGAGTCCGACCTCGGCGACGTGGATCGTATCCGGCAGCAGATCGGATACCCGGCCGATGCCCGGTGCCACGGTGATCCCGCCCGTCCGGAAGCCGGATTGGTAGCGGGCATAGGCCGACGCGTTCGACGTCAGCAGCCACGAGGCGGCCAGTGTGGGATCCAGTCTGGTGGAACTGCGGCCGCGTATGTATCCCTTGGACCGCGATGCGCCGACGGGATCGCCGTCCGTCCGCTGATGGGTGAGACGTCCGCCCGCGGTGATGGTCAGCCTCGACGTCACGGCGAAGCCGGCCTCGCCGAACGCCGCGGCATCGAGGGTCCGGTTGGTGACCCCCAGGATGTCCCGCAGGCGGTTCGGCGGACCGTACCTCCGCGCATAGGCGTCACGGGCATGGATCAGGGCCATGCCGACGATCCAACCGCTACCGTTCGCCCTGGTCCGGGACAGACGCGTCTCGTGCGAGAACAGCCGACTGCGCTCGTCGGTGTCGTATGCGATCGCGAAGTCGGGCCGGCTGGGTCGGGTGGCATCGAACCGGCCGTCCGCATTCCGGCGTACCACGCCGGTCGCGGAAACCAGACGAAGACCGTCGTCCCAGCGTCGGTCGATGACGACGCGACCGAGGAGATACTGCTGCTCGAACGGCTGCGCGAGCAGCGAGGCGCGCGACATCCGTGCCGTCCCGCGTTCCGCATACTGCAGGTCCGGTGCGGATACGTTCTGTAGGACGAGGCCGGCATCGATCGTCAAGCCGCTTGTCGGAGCCATGCGGACGTCGAAGCGTCCGCCGGTCGTCGTCACGCCGTTGACGTCGGCGAGGCCGCGCCGGACGTCGTCGATGTAGCCGCCCGCGACGACCCTGTAGCCGACGGCACGCACGCCCAGCGCACCGCTCACGATCGGCAGATTGATCATGCCGGCGATGTCGCCGCCGGGCCGTCCCGACCTGGTCGTGCTGACGCCACCGGAGAGGCTGGCGGAAACGTGCGTCAGTTCGACGGCGCGCGGTACCAACCTGACGATTCCGCCGATCGCGCCCGAACCGTACAGCGTGCCCTGTGGTCCTTCGAGAACCTCGACCCGGTCCATGTCGTACAGGTTCAGTCCCGGATCCGGACCGTTGTAGGCGACCGGGACTTCGCCGAAGTAGACGTTGGCGGTGGACTGGGTCGGGCCCGCGAAGCTGCTGTCCGCCACCCCGCGGATGAACAGCTTGTTGCGACCGGCACCCAGCGCCGTGGACTGCAGGATGGGGGTGGTCGCGATCGCGCCGTCGAGTCCCTCGCCGGCGGCGTCGCCGAAGCGTGCTCTCCCATCCGGTCGCAGGATCGTGAGCGCTCCCGGAAAGCGAAGACGGGACGTCGTGCGCTTGCTGGCGGTCACGACGATGTCCGGGGAAGCCTCGATCCGAGCCGGAATCGGAACGTGGGCGGGTACGCGACGGACGGGCGTCGGTGTCGGCGGGCGACGGACGATCCGGAAGCTCTCCGAGCCCAGTCGCCGTGCCATGAACGGGGTTCCGGCGAGCAGCCGGTCGAGCGCCGCCTCTGCGGTCAGATGCCCCCTCACGCCGCCCGACGTGACCCGAGCGAGCCCGGCTTCCGCACTGCCGATATCGATGTCGGCCTGACGTGCCAGCACCGTCATCGCACGATCGAGCGGCCCCGGCAGCACGGCGATGGCTCGCCGACCGTGCGTCTGTGCGCATGCGGGAGCGGTCATCTGTAGTGCGATCAACGGCGCGACGAGCAGCGGGACGGCGGAGCGGGCGCTAAGGACCGGCATGCTCTCCGACCTGGCTCAGGCGTCCGTCGGAGCGTTCGGTCCGGACGACGTCGACGACCGCCCCGTCCACGGACGCAGAACCCACACCGCTTCTTCGACCGTAGGAAGCCGACGATCCGGCATACGCGCGCGCGTCCTCCTGCGCCGTCTGGCAACAGATATCTAACGGGTTTCGTCGCGGCATGCCGTGTATCGCGTCAGACAGCGCCCGGCGACGTCGCAGGATCCTCGCCTTCGCTCGCGTCTTCTTCGGAAGGGGAAACGCGGAATATCATGTAGTTGAACTCGATCGGCGGGTTGTCATAGTGACGGATGATCGGCTGGAAGCCCGGATTCCAACGCACGTCATGCCACGATCACGAGGTCCCGCCCCCCTTACTGACGACGAACGATCCGTACCGAAGCTTCGCCGCGGTCTGGCTCGTAGCGAAGTCCAGTCCGGGAGGGAAGTTGTAGACGGGCTTGTTCCTGCTGCGTGCCAGGACCGCCGTGACGACGCTCTGCGCCAGTCCGACGGGCGGTTTGAGAGGGGGCTGAGCCATCGTCAGCAGCGGGGCCATTCCTAAACCGCCCCCTGCCAAGCGCCGAGATCAGGACGTCGTCGTCCTCGCCGCGACGCTGATGGCCCTGCCTTCGAAGGATATGCCGTTGTTGCTGGCGGAGTCCGGTTAGACGGCTGACTGCAGCTGCGGCACCAGGACCGAAATCGACTACCGCGCCAGGCCGTTGCTGCAACCCGGTGGAGTCGGAGGCGATACGCCCCGCTGCGGGGGGCAGCAGCGGGGCGATTTCACGGCCAGCGAGTCAAGGGGGAGCGCCCGACTGGTCATCGCAACAACCGCTCCGGACGAAACCGGTTCCGCGGCTCGACATGAAAGTGCCCTGCCGATCCGAGGATCGGC
>JAJNQF010000058.1 GCA_021154945.1 Sphingomonas sp. | reverse complement strand
CGGCGGCGGCGTGGAGCGCGGGGTCGAGATCGCGATCGACGGACATCTCGACGACCGGGATGTCGGCATCGGGGAATGCGACCTTCATCGGGATGAAGACGCCGTGATCAAGGCCGCGCGTGGGATCGATGGTGGCGGTCAGGCCAGCACCGCGGAGCAGGTCGGCGGCGCGGGCGGCCAAGACGGGATCGCCGGGGGCGTCGTAGCGTAGTTCGTAGGTATGCGGAGGGAAGCCACCGTAATCGTAGATCAGTGGCGGAGTGGCGGCGCCGGTGAAGGCGAAGCCGCGGGTTTCCCAGTGGCCGGAGACGACGAGGATCGCCTTGGGCTTTTCGGGCAGAGAGGCGGCGATCGACCGGAGGTACGCGGCCATGCCGGTCCAGTTGCCGGCTGGGTCGTCCATGAAGAAGCAAGGCCCGCCACCGTGCGGGATGAAGAGCGTTGGCTGGCGGGTTTGTGTCATGGTTTCGAGGTAGGCGGCGACGGGGACGATCGGAAGGCCGCGAATGGCAACGCTGCGTTGCCGGTTGGCTCGGCGATCAGGTCCAGTAGAGGATGCGGGCTTGGGGGAGTTTAATAACGATCTCGTCCTGGAAGAAGGTGCGGAGGGCGCGCATCGTGTCGGCGTCGTAGACGTATTTGACCGAGCCGAACTTTGTGCGCTTCTCCGTGCGGTTGGCCATGCTGAGGTCGAGTGACGAGCCGGGGTACCAGGTTTCGAGCACCGCCTTCGAGCCGGGGGTGTAGCGGTGGGTGATCATCTCGATCGTCACGTCGGGAACGTCGGCGAGCATCCTGCCCGCCTCCGCCAGTAAGTTGCCATACGCCTCCCGCCAGCCTTCGGCTGCGATGATCGGGGCGACGGTCAGGCCTATCTTGTAGCCGGCGTTCGCCATCTTGCGCAGCGCGAGCAGACGGGCGGCGACGGGGCTGGTGCCGCCTTCGAAGCGCGCATAGGCGGCGGGGTTGATCGAGGCGCGCATGCGGGTGCGGCCGCGGTGGTCGAGTTGGAGAAGTGGCTCGACGGCATCGAACTTTGTGGTGAAGCGCAACTGCACGTCGGCTTCCCAGGCGCCGAAATGCGCGATCAGCGCGGACAGCGATCCGGTGACGTGCTCGATGCCAAGCGGGTCGGTGTAGCAGGAGGCCTCGAACGTCGTGCCTTCATGCGCGCGGGCGGTGGAACGCGAGGTTACGGTGCCCTGGCCGAGATGCGCGGGAAGTTCTGCGAGGATCTCAGGCAGGTTCGCGTAGACGCGCGTGATTGGCGGGCCTTTGAGCGAGCCGGCGAGGTAGCAATAGCCGCAATGCGCGGGGCAGCCTTCGGCGAGGTCGATCCGCCAGTCGGCGCTGGGAGCGATCGGCTGGAGCTTGCGCTTCGAGGGTGGCGCGACGACCAGCGCCAGCGTCGCCTTGGCTTCCGCGTAGGCGCGGCGGGAGTCCGCGGGGAAGTCGAGCTTGAGGCGGTCGCTCGGTAGCGCCGTGACCGGTACGCCGAGTGCGGTAGCCCGCGCGGCGATCTCGGCACCATGTTCCCAGCTCAGCGCGGATGGGGTCGCCAGCAGGCGGCTGGGTTGCCAGAGTTTTTGGGAGCGCATCGGGGGATAACGCCGGCCCTCGCCGATGCGTTGCCGCTATTTGACGGGGCGCTTCTCGAGCTTCCGCGCGAGTGTGCGGCGGTGCATGCCGAGACGGCGCGCGGTCTCGGAGATGTTGAAGTCGGTTTCGGCGAGCGTGGTGTGGATGCGCTCCCATTCGAGCGTCTTGATCGAGGTCGGACGCTCGGAGAGTTCGGTGTCGACGACTCCGTCGGTGCGATCAAACGCAGCTTCGATGTCGTCGGTGTTGGAGGGTTTGACGAGATAGTGTGACGCGCCGAGCTTGATCGCCTCGACCGCGGTGGCGATGCTCGCGAAGCCGGTGAGGACGACGACGATGATGTCGGGATCATGCGCGTGGAGCGTCTGGACGCAGACGAGGCCGGACGCGCCGCCGAGCTTCAGGTCGACCACCGCATATCGCGGCGTGCGTTCCGCCAGTTGTTCGACGAGTTCCTCGTGGCTGGCAGCCTGCATCACTTCGTAGCCGCGGCGTTCGAACGAGCGGCGAAGGGTGCGGGCGAACGTCTCGTCGTCTTCGACGATCGCGAGCAGGGCGGGTTCGCTCATGCCGTAGTCCTCATGAGAGCGCGATCGCCGAGAGAGGCATGCTGATCGTGACTTCCGCGCCGCCGTCGTCGCAGTTCACGACGGACACGCCGCCACCGAGCTTGCGCATGACGTTGACCGCGAGGAACAGACCGAGGCCGTGGCCGGGTTCGCGCTTGCTCGACTGATAGGGTTTGCCGAAGCTGGCCAACCGCTCCTCGCTGAAGCCCGGGCCTCGGTCGCGGACGATCAGCGCGAGATCGCCGCCGCTGCGTTCGCCACGGAACGCGACCCAGTGCGGCGAGGCTTCGGCGGCGTTGTCGAGCACGTTGGCGATCACCTGTTTGAGTGCAGGGTCGGAGACGACCTGCGGATCGTCGCCGACTCGGGTGGTGTAGTCGAAGTCGACCGACGGGTGAACGGCGCGCCATTCGTCGACGATCGCGTCGAGGAACTGATGGAGCGGCATGATCTCGGGCGCCTCACCCCGTGCCTCGCCGGCCGAGAGCAGAATGCCGGTGACGATCGCCTTGCAGCGCTGAACCTCGGATTGCATCTCGACGATCTCGGCCTGGAGGTCGGCGTCCTGTGCGAGCGTCGGCATGCGGCGCCAGTCGGCGAGGATGACCGCTATCGACGCGAGCGGCGTGCCGAGTTCGTGCGCGGCGCCGGATGCCAGGAGCCCCATGCGGACGATGTGATCCTCCTCCGCGGCCTGCTGGCGCAGGTCGGCCAGGCGCGTGTCGCGGGCGCGCAGATTGCCGGTGATCCGCGCCATGAAGAGCATCAACAGCGTCGCGATCAGCATGAAGCAGAGCAGCGAGCCGATCGTGTAGAGGATGAAATACTCGCCGCTGTAATCGGGCGGCAGGATCAGCGGGCGGTAATAGAGCGTGAGCAGGCCGAAACAGGCCGCGGTGACGACGACGATCGCCCAGCTCGACCAGCGATCGAGCAGAACCGCGCCGAGCACGACGTGGAGCAGGTAGAGCGAGATGAACGGGTTGGTGGCGCCGCCTGCGAGGTAGAGCTGTGTGGTGAGCAGGCCGACGTCGAACAGCAATGCGAGCAGGAGCTGGATGTTCGCGCCCTTGCGCCAGCCATAGAGCGGCATGCTGGCGAGGTTGAGGCCGACCGCGGCGGCGAGCGCCGCCATCATCGGAACGAGTGGCAGGTCGAAGCCGAGACCGAACCGCGCGAACAAGATGGTGACGAACTGGCCGGCGACCGCGATCCAGCGCAGCGTCACGAGCTGCCGCATGTTGGCGTTGCCGGTCGCGTCGGTGCGCGCGGTGGCGAGGGCGAGCCAGCGTTGCCAGCCCTGCCGTGCGGACGCCGAGGTCATGCCTCCTCTCGCCGCTTGCGTGCATCCTGGCGGACGAACACGACGAACGCGACGATCGTCATCGCGGCGAGCGCGAACCAGGTCAGCATGTAGACGAAATGGTTGTTGGGAAAGGCGATGATCGTCAGGCCGCCGACTGGGGCTGCGGTACCGGACTTGTCCGCATCGACGAAATAGGGGGCGACGTTCGAGAGACCGCGGGCCCTGGCGATCGCGGCGACATCGCGGGAATACCATTTGTCGGTCGCCGGATCGTTGCTGCGGAGGAAGCCGCCGTTAGGCTCGGTGATGCGGAGATAGCCGGTGATCGTGACCGGGCCGGTCGGCCTGGCATGCGCAACGCGCTGCTCGGGCGAGACGTAGCCGCGGTTGACCAGGACGGTGAAGCCCTGGGCGGTCCGCAAGGGCGTGACGACCCAATAGCCGCTACCGAGCGCGGTAGCGGCGCGCACCAGCGTCTCACGCGTGTTGTCGAGGGTGCCGTCGAGCCGGATGCGGCGATAGGCGTCGGTGGTGGCGGTGATCGCGCCCCAGGACGCAGGGCCAGGTGGCGCGACCGGCGCGGCATGCGCACGGGCCGCGACCTGTTCGATCAGGTTGAGCTTCCAGGCGCGGCGCTCGACCTGCCAGATGCCGAGCGCCATGAACCCGGCGAACAGCAGCAGCGCGACCAGGCCTGCGACATAGACGGCAGGGCCCGGTCGCGTCTTCATCACATGTCTGCCGCGGCCTGCATCGGCATCATGTTCGTGTTCATGTGGTACATCACCCAGATCGATCCGCTGAGCGTGATGACGACGAGGATGATCGTGAAGATCAGCGCCATCATCGTCCAGCCGCCCTCCGACTTGCCGCTCATGTGCAGGAAGTAGATCATGTGGACGACGATCTGCGCGACCGCGAAGACCATCACGACGAGGGCTGCGGTCGACGGATCCTTGAACGCGTCCGTCATGACGATCCAGAACGGGATCGCCGTCAGGATTACCGAGAGGAAGAACCCCTTGATATAGCTGCCGCGGGTGCCGTGCGAGGCGTGATCGCCATGGCCGTGATCGCCATGGTCCGCGTGTGCGTCGTGCGCGTGGGTGTCGCTCATCGTAGGGTGCCCATCAGATAGACGAAGGTGAAGACGCCGATCCAGATGACGTCGAGGAAATGCCAGAACATGCTGAGGCACATCAGGCGACGCTTGTTGGCGGCGATCAGGCCGTGCTTCTGGACCTGCACCATCAGCGTGACGAGCCAGATCAGGCCCATCGTGACGTGAAGGCCGTGCGTGCCGACGAGCGTGAAGAACGACGACAGGAATGCGCTGCGGGTTGGCCCTGCGCCCTCGTGGATGAGGGTGGCGAACTCGTACATTTCGATCGACAGGAACGCGAGGCCGAACAGGCCGGTGAAGACCAGCCACATCTGCATGACGCGCTGGCGACCTTCCTCCATCGACAGCATCGCGAAGCCGTAGGTGATCGACGAGAACAGCAGCATCGCGGTGTTCACCGCCACCAGCGGCAGCTCGAAGATCTCCTTCGGGCTGGGGCCGCCGGCGTAGCTGTTGCCGAGCACGGCGTACGCCGCGAACAGCACCGCGAAGATGAGGCAATCGCTCATCAGGTACATCCAGAAGCCCAGCATCGTGCTGCCGCCATCGGGATGCTCGTGCTCGTCTAAGTCGTAGAACGAGACCGGTTTGGTCTCGTTCAGACCGTCCTTCATCGGTATTGCGGACATCGCGTCAGTCTCCCTGGGTCGCGAGCTGGCGAGTGCGCGCGTCCTCGCTGGCGATCACGTCCTCGACCGGGATGTGGAAGTCGCGCTTGTAGTTGAAGGTGTGGAAGATCGCCGTCGCGAAGATGCCGACCAGGGTGAGCCCTGCGAGCCACCAGATGTACCAGATCATCGCGAACCCGAATGCCACGCTGAGCCCGGCGAGCACGACGCCCGTGCCGGTGCCGCTCGGCATGTGGATCGCCTTGAAGCCGGAAACCGGGCGAACCGCCTTGCGCTCCTTCATGTCGTACCAGGCGTCCAGGTCGTGGACGATCGGCGTGAACGCGAAGTTATAGTCCGGCGGCGGCGACGAGGTCGCCCACTCCAGCGTACGACCGTTCCACGGATCACCCGTGAGGTCGGCAAGCTTCTCGCGGTTCCGGATGCTGACGAAGATCTGCATCAGGAAGGCACCGATACCGGCGGCGATCATGGCTGCACCAAAGGCGGCGATGATGAACCAGATCTGCAGGTTCGGATCGTCGAAATAGCGCATCCGGCGGGTCACGCCCATCAGGCCGAGCACGTAGAGCGGCATGAAGGCGAAGTAGAAGCCCACGACCCAGCACCAGAACGAGATCTTGCCCCACGTCTCGTTCAGCTTGAAGCCGAACGCCTTCGGGAACCAGTAGTTGATGCCGGCGAACATACCGAACAGCGTGCCGCCGATGATCACGTTATGGAAATGCGCGACCAGGAACAGCGAGTTGTGCAGCACGAAGTCGGCGGGCGGGACGGCAAGGAGGACGCCGGTCATGCCGCCGATCGTGAAGGTCACCATGAAGGCGATCGTCCACATCATCGGCAGTTCGAACCGGATCCGGCCCTTGTACATCGTGAACAGCCAGTTGAAGATCTTGGCCCCGGTCGGGATCGAGATGATCATCGTGGTGATGCCGAAGAACGAGTTCACGCTCGCGCCGGAGCCCATCGTGAAGAAGTGGTGCAGCCAGACGAGATAGGCGAGGATCGTGATGACGAGCGTCGCATAGACCATCGAGCTGTAGCCGAAGAGGCGCTTGCCCGAGAAGGTCGAGGTGACCTCCGAGAAGATGCCGAACGCCGGCAGGACCAGGATGTAGACCTCCGGGTGACCCCAGATCCAGATCAGGTTGACGTACATCATCGGGTTGCCGCCCGAGTCGTTCGTGAAGAACGCGGTGCCGATGTAGCGGTCGAGCGACAGCATCGCGAGAACCGCGGTCAGCACCGGGAAGGCGGCGACGATCAGGATGTTGGTGCACAGCGACGTCCAGGTGAAGATCGGCATCTTCATCATGGTCATGCCGGGCGCGCGCATCTTGACGATGGTCGCGACCAGATTGACGCCGGACAAGAGTGTCCCGATGCCGGCGATCTGCAACGCCCAGATATAGTAGTCGACACCGACGTCCGGCGAGTACGCCAGTCCCGAGAGGGGCGGCATCGCGAGCCAGCCGGTCCGCGCGAACTCACCGATGAACAGCGACATCATGACGATCACGGCACCCGCCGCGGTCATCCAGAAGCTGAAATTGTTGAGGAACGGGAACGACACGTCGCGCGCACCGATCTGGAGCGGAACGACATAGTTCATCAGGCCCGTGACCAGCGGCATCGCCACGAAGAAGATCATGATCACACCGTGCGCGGTGAAGACCTGATCGTAGTGGTGCGCGGTCAGGTATCCTTCGGATCCGTTGAACGCCATCGCCTGCTGCGCGCGCATCATGATCGCGTCGGAGAACCCGCGCAGCAGCATGACGATCGCCAGGATGATGTACATGATGCCGATCTTCTTGTGATCGACGCTGGTGAACCACTGGTTCCACAGATAGCCCCAGACCTTGAAATAGGTCAGCGCCGCGACGAGGCCTGCGCCACCGATCGCCACCATCGCGAAGGTGGCGACGACGATCGGTTCGTGCAGCGGCAGCGACTCCAGGGTCAGGCGGCCGAAGATTGTCTTCAACAGAGTGTCGTTCATGATGGTTCTCTAGCCGTTCGCGACGGGTCGCGTGCCCGGCTTGGTTGAGGGGGACAACATCGTGTGATTGCGGTTGGACTGCGAGCCGGGCGCGCTGTTGGCGCCGTCCTGTTTTATGTCGGCCGGCGCGGTCCAGTGGTTGCCGCTACCCTTTTCGTCGGCATCCTTCATCAGGGCGCCTTCGACCCGCTCGGACGAATCCTGCGGACCCTTTCCGCCATTGACGCCCGGCATCGCCATACCGGCATGCGAGTCCCCCCCGCCTTTGCCGCCGTGCATCATCTGCGACATGCAGACCTTGCCGGGCTGTACGCACTGCTCGACGACCAGCTTGAACATGTTCGGCTCGACCGCATTGTAATAGCGGACCGGCACCTTCTCGCTCGGCTTCTCCAGCTGAAGGTAGCTCGCGCGGTTCAGGCCACCGCCACGCTGCTTGACCTGGTTGATCCAGGCATCGAAGCCCGCGTCGCTCACGCCGTGGAAGCGGAAGCGCATGCCCGAGAAGCCCGCGCCGCTATAGTTGGACGAGAAGCCCTCGTAATTGCCGGGCTTGTTGATGACCGCGTTCAGCGTCGTCTGCATGCCGGGCATCGTGTAGATCATGCCGGCGAGCGCAGGGATGTAGAACGCGTTCATCACCGACGACGAGGTCATCTGAAAGCGGATCGGACGATCAACCGGCGCGGCGAGTTCGTTGACCGTGGCGATGCCGTATTCCGGATAGATGAACAGCCACTTCCAATCGAGCGCGACGACCTGCACCTCAAGCGGCTTGCCGGCGCCGTTGGCACCGTTGCCGACCTGCTGCTTGTCGACCAGATTGCCGACCGGCACGTTGTTCGCGAGCGTCGGCGTGTCCGGCTTGATCCGGCCCAGCGGGCGATACGGATCGAGCAGATGCGTGCTGGTCCAGGTCAGCGCGCCCAGCGCGATGATGATCAGCAGCGGAATGCCCCAGATCAGCAGCTCGAGGCCGACCGAGTGATCCCAGTTGGGCTCGTACTTGGCGGCCTTGTTCGACTGGCGATAGCGGAACGCGAAAAACAGGGTCAAAAAGATCACCGGAACGATGATCAGCAGCATCAGCCCGGTCGAGATCAGCACCAGATCGCGCTGCTGCACTGCGATATCGCCGGAGGGCGACATCACAACCCAGTCGCAACCGCTGGTGAGCAATGCCAAGGGCATGGCAACCAACCATTTTCGGGCCGAGATTTTGGTGCGGGAAAGCTGTGTCACGACGGTCATTCGGTCCCCCTACGCCTCGGTTGCGCTGCGCTACAGTGGACAATTTGTCCAATGGGCGCTGCACTGCAACATCGGCATGGCTTTATCATGTCCAAGGGTAGCATAGATTGCCCCTGCCCGCATCCGCCGGAACAGCGTATGATGGGTCCGCGCCCCGAAGAGCGAGTTGAAGAATGAGTGCTGACACGATCCCCGAGACGAGCTTCGAAGCCGATGCTCGCAGTATCCACAGCGACGGCGAGCACGTCACGCCTGGCGTGATCGCGATCGGCGTGGTGATCGGCCGCACCTCGGAATTCTTCGACTTCTTCGTCTACGCGATCGCCTCGGTGCTGGTGTTCCCGACCCTGGTGTTCCCGTATGTCGACCGGTTGCAGGGCACGCTCTATTCGTTCGCGGTGT
Source organism: Sphingomonas sp. (assembly GCA_021154945.1). Taxonomy (GTDB): domain Bacteria; phylum Pseudomonadota; class Alphaproteobacteria; order Sphingomonadales; family Sphingomonadaceae; genus Sphingomonas. The sequence continues at coordinate 3,249 of JAJNQF010000058.1, read as the reverse complement.
TCGCGCTGGCGTTCATCGCCCGCCCGATCGGCTCGATCATCTTCATCGCGGTCGATCGCGCGTACGGCCGCAGTGTGAAGCTGACGATGTCGCTGTTCCTGCTCGGCACGTCGACCGTCGCGATGGGGTTCATTCCCAGCTACGACTCGGTCGGCAACTGGTCGGTCGCGATCCTCGCGCTGCTCCGCATCGGCCAGGGCGTCGCGCTCGGCGGTGCCTGGGATGGCCTTGCCTCGCTGCTGTCGCTGAATGCGCCGGAAAAGCATCGCGGCTGGTACGCGATGCTGCCGCAGCTCGGCGCGCCGATCGGCCTGCTGGTAGCCAGCGGCCTGTTCGCGTTCTTCGTCGCCGCGCTGCCGACCGAGGATTTCTTCGCCTGGGGCTGGCGCTATCCGTTCTTCGTGGCATTCGCGATCAACGTCGTCGCGCTGTTCGCCCGCCTCCGTTTGGTGGTGACGCCCGAGTTCGAAGAGATGTACGCCAAGCGCGAGCTGGAACCCGCCCCGGTCGTCGAGACCGTGCAGTCGCAGTGGAAAGCGATCTGGCTCGGCTCGTTCGTGCCACTCGCCAGCTTCGCGCTGTTCCACATGGTCACGGTCTTCCCGCTGTCGTGGGTCGTACTGTTCACACGTGAATCGGCCGGTCGCTTCCTGGTGGTCGAAGTCATCGGCGCCATCATCGGGATCGGCGCGATGCTGGTGTCGGGCCTGCTTGCGGACCGATTCGGGCGTCGCACGATGCTCGGCACGATCGCGGTCCTGATCGCGCTGTTCGCGATCGCCGCGCCGTCGCTGCTCGATGGCGGCGAGATCGGCGAGCGCCTGTTCATGGGAATCGGCTTCCTGCTGTTCGGTCTGTCGTTCGGCCAGTCCTCGGGCGCGATCGCATCGAGCCTGTCGCCGCAGCATCGCTATACGGGCTCGGCGCTGACGACCGATCTCGCCTGGTTGTTCGGTGCGGGCTTCGCTCCGCTGGCGGCGCTGTTGCTGACGAGCAAGCTGGGGCTGGCGGCGAGCGGTGCGTATCTGTTCTCAGGCGCGGTGTTCACGCTGATCGCGCTGGGTCTGAACAAGCAGCTGGCCAAGCGCGACATCGCGCGCTGAGCTGACGTCGGCTCGTCGGGTGCGTGATCGGGGGTATCGCCCCTCTATCCGCCTGACGACCCCGAGCTTTTCATTCGTACGCGCTCCCGACGGGCGCGTCGGGCGTCGGACTTAATCGAGGGCCGCGCGGATGGCGGCGGCGGCTATGAACGGCGCGCCGGCGACCAATATCAGGCTGACTGCGGCGAGGAGTTTGATCGCGCCTGCACCGCCCGCAGGATCCAGCGAGCCTGCGCCGAAGATCAGCAAGGGGACGGCGAGGGGCAGCATCACCAGACCCGTCACCGCACCTCCGCCGCGGACGCCCGCGACCAAGGCGCTGGTGACGACCGCGAGCGCCGCCAGGCCGGGCGTGCCGATGAGCAGGCCGACCTCGACTCGCAGCAAAGTGTCCGCCGACAGGTTGAGTAGCCCGGCGGCGATCACCGCGGCGAGCATCAGCGGCGGGCCGAAGCCGAGCCAGTGCGCAATCGTCTTGGCCATCGCGACGGACGTCATCGACAGGCCGTGCACCGCGAACTGATCGAAGACGCCGGCCTCCAGATCGGGGCCGATCAGGCGTTCGACCGGGAGCAAGGCTGCGAGCAGCGCCGCGGTCCAGATCACGCCACCACCGATTCGCGCGAGCAGCGCCGCATCCGGCCCGATCGCGAACGGGAACAACGTGGCGACCAGCAGGAAGAACGCGACGACCAGCGTGGCGCCGCCACTCGATACGCTTCGGCGCAGATCACGGCGGACGAGCGCGATCACAGGCCGATCTCCTGCGCGCCCGGCATCGACAGCGGGAGATGGGTGGCGACGAGCGCGATGCCGCCGCCGGCGCGGTGTCGGGCGATCAATGCCTCAAGGCGCGCGACCGAACGGGTGTCGAGCCCGTTGGCGGGTTCGTCGAGCAGCCACACCGGGGCTTCGCTCGCGGCAATGCGTGCGATCGCGGCGCGGCGGCGCTGGCCGGTGGAAAGGAGGCGGACGGGGATGTCGGCGAGTGCCTCGAGATCGAGCGCCTGCAACGCGTGGGCGACGCGCGCGTCCGGATCGGGCGCGCGGTCGAGGCTGGCCCAGAAGCAGAGTGCGGCGACGAGCGTGCGGTCGGTGTCGAGTGCGCTGGCTTCGGTCAGCAGCGCCTTGTCCGCGTCGCATGTCACGGCGCCTTCAAACGGCGGAAGCAGGCCGGCGGCGATGCGGATCAGGCTCGACTTGCCGATGCCGTTGGGGCCGGTGACGATTGCCGCGTCGCCGGGTGCGAGATCGAACGATACGCCCGAGAACAGCATCCGCCCGCCCCGCACGCACGCGACGTCGCGAAATGCGAGGCTCACGTGGCCTGATCTTCCGCGGCGTCTTCCCCGGCATCTTCGAGCGCGTGCATGTCGTCGTCGCTGAGGCCGAAATGATGCCCGATCTCGTGGATCGTGACGTGCGCGACGAGATCGTCGAGACGGACCCCGGTCTCGATCCATTCCTCCAGGATCGCGCGGCGGTACAGGACGATGCGGTCGGGCATCGCGCCGGAGTCCATCGACGATTTCTCGCCGAGCGGGCGACCGTGATAGAGGCCGGACAGGTCCAGCGGGTGCTCCAGCCCGAGCGCGGCGAGCGTCTCGTCGTCGGCATACTCCTCGACCGCGAAGACGATGTCGCCGACATGCTCGGCGAACTGGGCGGGGAGCCTGGCGATCGTTGCGCGGCAAATCGCCTCGATCGTGTCGGCGTCGGGGGCTTCCCCGAGGTCTCGGCCGTGTATTGCTGCTTGCCCGCTCATGCCACCAGCCATAGTCGGTGGCGAACTGTGGCGGCAAGGGAGAGCCCGATGATCGAAGCGCTGAACGAGACCGAGCGGGCCGAGGCGCTCGATGGGCTGGACGAGTGGGATTACGACGATGCGCGCGACGCGATCACGCGGACGATCGTGTTCGCGGATTTCGTCGAAGCGTTCGGATTCATGACTCAGGTCGCGCTGATCGCCGAGCGGGCGAACCACCATCCCGAGTGGAAGAATGTGTGGAACCGGGTGGAGATCCTGCTGACGACGCACGACGCGGGGGGCCTGAGCCCGCGGGATATCGAGATGGCCGAGGCGATCGATGCGATCGTGGGGGACGTTTGAACTTCTGATCCTCCCCCGCCAGGGGGAGGTGTCGCC
>JAJNQF010000056.1 GCA_021154945.1 Sphingomonas sp. | reverse complement strand
GATCATCTCGGCGCGTTGCCCGTCGATATCGGTGTTGACGAAGTTGCGCGCACCGATATGGAAGAGGCGCTCGCCTTTCGTGTCGCCGAGCTTCTCGCTCAGCATGTAGGCGACCTGATAATCCTTCTCCGCGCTTTGCTTCTCGGGCTGCCGGAGATAGTCGACGAGGTTGCGCGCATGCCTCGCCCGCTCGACCTTCGCGTTGCGTCCGGCAGGCCGTGCGGGGATGTGCTTTACGATCACGGGGCGGGCGCCTTCTCGTCATCGGCCACCACGTCGTCCAGCTCGTCGACTAGTCCGCGGATCGCGGCGCAAACGTCACCGAGCGTATCGGCGATCACGAACTCGTCGACACCGGGCTTTTCAGCAAGCTGTTGGATGCGGCGACCCGCCACATGCAGCGCCGCGATCTTGCGCAGCGCATCGCGATTGCGCACACCCCCGCCGAACAGCCGCGCGCGAACATAGGCGGAGATACCCAGTTCGCCGGCTTCGCTGACCAGACGCTGCCGCTCTTCGGCAGTGACCCGGACGACGATGCGATCGCCGGTATCGACCCGCGGGGCGCGCTTGCCACGTTCCTGACGACGCGGTCGGCCACCTTCGTCCTGGCTCACTGCCCTTCCCCTGCGACAAGCCCCGGCGCGGAGCAGGTCTGCGATAGCAGATTGTGGTGTCATACACCACCCATCCTGCTACCTCCTTTCCTCCTGCTACAGCGGAGGCGTAGCAGGAGCTGCTCCCTTCCTTGCTACTCACTCATGACAGCCGTGGAGCGAATGTAGGTCAGGCGATTTCCGGCGTCGCGGCCCCTGTCTGCCGCTCGAACAGGCGACGATAGTGGCCGTCATCGACCGCCAGCAGATCCTTATGCGATCCGTCCTCGACGATCCGCCCCGCCGCGAACACAAGGATGCGGTCGAGCGCGCGAACGGTCGACAGTCGGTGCGCGATGACGATCGCGGTGCGGCCGACCATCAGCCGCTCCATCGCCTGCTGGATCGCGGCCTCGGATACGGAATCAAGGCTGGAGGTCGCCTCGTCCAGGATCAGGATCGGCGCGTCGGCGAGAAAGGCCCGCGCGATCGCCACGCGCTGGCGCTCGCCGCCCGAGAGCTTCACGCCCCGCTCGCCGACCAGCGTGCGATAGCCCTTGGGCAGCGCCGCGATGAAATCATGCGCATTGGCGAGCCGGGCGGCCTGCTCGATTTCCGCCTGGCTCGCTTCGGGACGACCATAACCGATATTCTCGGCCAGCGTGCGGTGGAATAGTATCGGCTCCTGCGGCACGATCGCGACCTGCCGGCGCAGCGACGCTTGCGTCGTCAGCATCACGTCCTGCCCGTCGATCGTCACCTGGCCGGCATCGACGTCGTAGAGTCGCTGGATCAGCTTCACGAAGCTGGTCTTGCCGGAACCCGATGGCCCCACCAGCCCGACGCGCTGCCCGGCGGGAATGGTGGCGGTCAGATGCTCGTAGAGCGGCCGGTCCTGCCCGGCATAGCGGAAGGTCACGCCCTCGAAGCGGATTGCGCCTGCCTCGATTGCGATCGGACGCGCATCGGCGCGATCGGCGACACCCAGCGGCTCTTCGTGAAGCGCGACGAGCTCCTCCATCTCGTTCACCGACCGCTGGAGCTGATGGACATATTGACCGATGTCGCGGAGATAGCCGTTCAGCACGAGATAGCTGGTGACGACATAGGCCATGTCCCCCGCGCTCGCCTGCCCGCGCGACCACAGCCATAGCGCCGCCCCGGTGGCCGCGATGCGGATGAGCCAGAGCAATGCGAGCTGGCCGGAGCCGGCCCAGGTGAACGCCATCCAAGTCCGGCGCGTGCGCCGGTGCCATTTGGCGACGGTCCGCGCGAGCAGCGCTTCTTCCTGCGCCTCGCCACCGAAGGCCTTCACCACCGCATTCGTGCCGATCGCATCGGCCAGCACGCCGCCCATCTTCGTGTCCCACTGGTTCGACAGCCGCGCGATCGGCGCCAGCACGCGCGTCGCCAGCCCGACCGTCAGCGCGATATAGGCAAGCGCTCCCACCCCCATTACCAGTCCGAGCAACGGCCAGTGCGCGGCGAGCAGGACCACCGTCCCCACCAGCACCGTCAACGACGGCAGCAGCGAGAGCAGCAGCACGTCGTTGAGTGTATCGAGCGCCCATATGCCACGCGTGATCCGACGCACGGTCGAGCCGAAGAAAGCATTGGCGTGCCAGTCGGTCGACAGCCGCTGGACGCGCGCGAACGCCTCCTGCGTCACGTCGCGCATCATGCCGAGCGTCAACGGCGTGATCGCCCACCAGCCGAGATGGCGGAACACCACCATGGCCACACCCAGCGTGGCGATGCCACCGAATGCCAGCCATGCCGAACCGGCATCGCCGCCACCGACGGCATCGATCATCCGGCCGGCATAGAGCGGCACGAACACCTCGGTCAGCGTCGACAGCAGCATCGCCGCGACGCAGGCGGCGGCAAGCAGCGGCGTCCGGCGCCACAGGCGGAAGGTGAAGGACAATACCTTGCGCAATACGGAGGCGCGCGGAAACAGGTCTTCGTCGTCATCGGTCATAGAGAGATTACCGCACCATAGGGCGCGGTCCTTGCGTCAGCGATTTCGAAAACGGCTCTTGCGGGAAGCCGCGCAGGTCAGTGGCGGTGCAGGCCGCTAATGCGTTGAACCCCACGGAGGAGCGTGATCTGATCGGTCATCGTCGCCCCTTCCTTGTGAATCGCTGGACGACCCGCTGATAGCAGATGATGCCGTGCATCTCCATCCCGACAGGCGCGACGACGATGCGCCGTCAATGCGCCAGTCGTTCGGCGAGGAAGTCCACGAAGGCCCTGACGCGCGCGGGCACGGTCGCGCCGCCCACGAACACCGCATGGATCAGCTCCACATCGCCGGGATTATACTCCTCCAGTAACGGCACCAGCCGTCCCTCGGCGATCGCATCCACCACGCTGAACCGGCCGACACGGGTGACGCCGACGCCCGCCGCGGCGAGTTGACCCAGCGTCTCGCCGTTGTTCGCCTCGATATTGCCCTTCACCGATAAGGACATATCCCGGCCGTCGCGGCGGAACGGCCAGCTTGGTTCGACCCGGCGGAAGTCGAAGTTCAGGCAGTTATGCCCGTGCAGATCCTCCGGCACCCCCGGCGTCCCGCGAAGCGCGAGATAGTCCGGTGCAGCGACGATCACCCGCCGGCTCTCGCCCAGCTTGCGCGCGGTCAGGCTGCTGTCCGACAGCGGGCCGAAGCGGATCGCCACGTCGGCCTGCCCACCGCCGACGTCGACCAGCGCGTCGGTCAGCGCGATGTCGATCAGGATGTGCGGATAGAGCTGCGCGAAGTCCTTGAGCAGCGCCACTATGCACAGCCGGCCGTGCGACAGCGCCGCACTGATACGCAGGCGACCGCGTGGCGCCCCCTGATCGGCGATCTGCTGCTCGGCATCGTCGAGGTCGGTGAGGATGCGCCGCGCGGCCTGGAGATAGGCCTGCCCCTCGGCGGTCAGCGTCAACATGCGGGTCGAACGCAGCAACAGCCGCACCCCGAGACGCGCCTCGATCCGATCGATCGCGCGCGCAACCGCCGACGCCGTCAGGCCGACCATCCGACCAGCCGCGGAGAAGCTGCCCTGCTCACCACTGCGGCGAACAGCGCGAGCGAGCGGGCACGATCGGTTTCGCCGGTCAGCTTTGCATCCAACGCACAGCTCCTTCGCATCTCCACCGGCTTATGGCCCGGCGGCGTTCCCGCCATTTATGCGCCTGACGGAAAGCATGGAAGGGTGGCAGATGGAATATCGACAACTGGGCGCATCGGGACTGCGGGTGCCCGCGCTGTCATTCGGCACCGGCACGTTCGGCGGCACCGGACCGCTGTTCGGTGCATGGGGGCAGAGCGACGCAACGGAAGCGCGGCGGCTGGTCGACATCTGCCTCGAGGCCGGCGTCACGCTGTTCGACACCGCCGACGTCTATTCCAATGGCGCGTCGGAGGAAGTGCTGGGCGCCGCGATCTAGGGTCGACGCGACGCGGTAATACTCTCGACCAAGACCGGCCTGCCGCTCGGCGACGGACCGCAGGACTGGGGCGTCTCGCGCACACGGCTGATCAGCGCGGTGGAGGCGTCGTTGCGTCGGCTCGGCACCGACCATGTCGATCTGCTCCAGCTCCACGCCTTCGACGCCTCGACGCCAGCTGAGGAACTGATGGCCACGCTCGACGGGCTGATCGCGGCGGGCAAGGTCCGCTATGCTGGCGTCTCCAACTATCCCGGCTGGCAGTTGATGAAGGCACAGGGCCTGGCCGACCGCCAAGGCTGGCCGCGCCTCGTCGCGCATCAGGTCTATTACTCGCTGATCGGCCGCGCCTATGAAGCAGACCTGATGCCGCTCGGCCGCGACCAGGGCATCGGCGCACTGGTCTGGAGCC
>JAJNQF010000054.1 GCA_021154945.1 Sphingomonas sp. | reverse complement strand
CGCTGCTCGGCTGGATGAACTGGCTCGTCATTCCGATCGGCATCGTCGGCGCGGCGGTCGGCGCGCTCTCGTCGAGCAGCGGCGGCCGCAACCTCAACATCGTCCTGATCATCATCTTCGCGCTCCGCCTGAGCCTCGGCGGCGGCATCATCTGACGCGAAAAGGGCCCGGCGTTCCCACCAGGCCCTTCCGATCCCTAAATCCTCCCCCGCCAGGGGGAGGTGGCACCGCAGGTGACGGAGGGGGAGGACACGGAACGGCGGTTACCCGTTCCTCCCCCACCGTCTGGCAAGTGCCAGCCACCTCCCCCTTGCGGGGGAGGATTGTAATTTATGCCTCAACGGCAGCGCACGTTGCCCCGGTCGATCGACGACCCCAGCACCGCGCCACCGCCGGCACCGATCAGCGTGCCGAGCAACTGCGAACCACCGCTCGAGATGATGTTGCCGAGCGCGCCGCCGGCCAGGCCCCCGACGATCAGCCCTGTCGTCCCGTCGTTGCGACGGCAGTAATAGCGCCCGTTGCCGCCGCGATAGATGCGGTCGTTGCGGCCCAGGCGACGTTCCTGGTAATAGCGCCCGTCGCGATAATAGCGGTCGGCGAAATAGCCGCGCTGCCCTCGCTCGTAGCGATTATAGTCATAGCCGCGATACTGCTGCCAGTTGCGCCCGTCGTTCCGGCGGTCCTGCCGGATGTCGCGAACGTCGCCGCGGCGATCCTGCCGTGCATCCCGCACCTCTTCGCGATATTCGCGGCGCGCATCGCGGACGTCACCGCGTGAATCCGCGTTGCGAACGTCGCGGCGATAGTCGCGCTGCGCATCGCGGACCTCGTTGTTATATTCGCGATTGGCGCCCCGGATCGTCGACTGCGCAGCGACGGGCATCGCACTGAACGCGGTAGCGGCAAGGGCTGCCGACAATATGGCGATACGCATTATCTCTCTCTCCCAAATGATGTGCGTACTGAACGGCCGGCCAATGCGGGGGTTGCGTGAACCGCAAACTACGTCGCTTTCAGCCGGCCGACAGGTCCTTGTGATCAGGCGCTTTATGCCGCCAGGTTGTGCTCCAGCGTGATTTCGGCGTCGAGCACCTTCGACACCGGGCAGTTCGCCTTGGCATCCGCGGCGATCGCCTCGAACTCTTCCTTCGAGATGCCGTCGACCTTGGCGTTCAGCGTCAGCGCCGACTTGGTGATCTTGAACCCGTCGCCGTCCTTGTCGAGCGTCACCTTCGCCGACGTCTCGAGCGTCCCTGCCTCATAGCCCTTGCCCGCGAGCGCGAAGCTCAGCGCCATCGTGAAGCACGACGCATGCGCCGCCGCGATCAGTTCCTCGGGATTGGTGCCGGGTTCGTTCTCGAACCGCGTATTGAAGCCGTAAGGGCTGTCGGACAACACGCCCGACTGTGTCGAGACATGGCCCTTGCCGCTCTTGCCGAGGCCTTCATACTTTGCCGAACCGCTGCGTGTGGTCATGATGGGGTCCTTTCGGGACATGAAAAAAGGCGCCGTGGTTCCCCACGACGCCCGTCTTCAACGCACCACCCGCAAAATGGCGGCGCGGTTTTTTTTAGCGGCAACGACGATTGTTGTTGCTGGTGCCCTTGTCGATCGCACGGCCGGCGAGGCCACCGAGGACTGCGCCACCGAGCGTGCCGACGGTGCGGTCGCCGCGGGTGTCGACCGTGCGGCCGAGCAGCGCGCCGCCGACGCCACCGATGATCGTGCCGGTCGTGCCGTTCGACTTCTTGCAGTAGACGCGGCCGTCACGACCACGCCACTCGCGGCGATCGCGCGCGTCTGCGGCCGAAACCGGGATCAAGACGGTCGGCAGGACCATCGCGCTGCAGCCGAGTGCCAGGATGAACTTACGCATGTTTAACTCCCTAGTGAATTGATCTGGTGGTGTAACGATGTGACTATACGGCGAGTTGCATGAACCGAAAACAACGTCGCGTTCATCGATGCGTTTGGTTCCGCGGCGATCGGGCGGTGGGCGCGGAAATGCCCCGGATCGGCCATATGACGACCACATGGCGGGCTCTATGGAAAAAGCCGGGTTACCGATCATCGATGTTTCGCTAAGTCGCTGGGGATGCTTCCGCACACGCTGATCCCGCCCGTCCTGCCCGCGACCGGGCCGTGGTTCGATATCGCGGGGCTCGCGGTGTTCGCCGCCTCGGGCGCGCTGGCCGCCGCGAAACGCGACCAGACCTTCGTGACGGTCGTCTTCTTCGCGCTGATCACCGGCGTCGGCGGCGGCACGGTGCGCGACCTGCTGATCGGCGCGCCGGTGTTCTGGATCCGCGATGCACGCGCCGCCAGCGTATGCCTGGTGATGGCGCTGCTGATCTGGACGACGCCGGGCCGCTGGTGGCGCGAGGAGGCGCTCGGCTGGTTCGACGCAGTCGGGCTGGCGGCCTATGCGGTCTATGGCGCGGCCAAGGCGCTCGGCTACGGCGTGCCGCCGGTCCCCGCCGCGCTGATGGGGGTGATGACCGCCTGCGTCGGCGGCATCATCCGCGATGTGCTGGCCGGCGAACCCTCGATCCTGATGCGCCCCGAGCTGTACGTCACCGCGGCGGCACTGGCGGCGGCGAGCTATGTCGGCCTCGTCCTGCTGGGGGTTCCCAACGCCTGGTCCGCGGTGATCGCCGCCAGCGCGGGCTTCACCCTGCGCGCCGCCGCGATCCGCTACCACCTCGCGCTGCCCTCCTACGGTGGCCGCCGCTAGCGTAAAGCAGGCGCGACTGTTTCCCCCGGAGACGGGGACTCAGACCGGACTCCCGCCCTCGTGGGAGAACAAGGAGGGGGCTCTCTAACTCCAGCCGACGGCTCTTTTGGACCAATCCGGCTCCCCAACCACCCCCCCGGCGGAGGCCGGGGCCCAATTGGGGAACGTAGCCAACGACGGACCGCGCCTCGTTACTGCAACCTCACCACCTGGGCCCCGGCCTCCG
>JAJNQF010000379.1 GCA_021154945.1 Sphingomonas sp. | reverse complement strand
CCCCTCCCTTCCAGGGAGGGGGGCAGGTTGCCTCCCTTCCAGGGAGGGGGGCAGGTTGCGCGAAGTCCTCACGCGAACATTTCCATTTGCTTCGGTTTTGGCGCGACGATCGGGCGGAGTTCGGCTTTGTCGGCTAGCGTTACGGGACGCCAGTCCTCGGCGACGATGAACGGGCGGATCTTCGCCACCGACACCGTCAACCTCGCCACGTCTGCCAGATGCAACCGTCGCCAACGCCGGCTCGTCAAGATGCCATTGACCGCCTTCACCCCCAGCCCTGGAACCCGCAACAGCATCTCGCGCGGCGCCCGGTTCACATCCACCGGAAAGCTCCCGCGAAACTTCAACGCCCAGGCAAGCTTCGGATCGATATCGAGCGGCAGCATGCCCGTAGCGTCGTCGGCAGCCGCCACCACCTCGTGCGGCTGGAACTCGTAGAACCGCATCAGCCAGTCCGACTGGTACAGCCGGTGCTCGCGCATCAGCGGTGGGCGTTGCAGCGGAAGGACCGCGCTCGCATCCGGGATCGGGCTGAACGCCGAATAATACACGCGTCGCAGACCGAACCGATCGTACAGGGTCGACGCCTTCCGCACGATGTCACCGTCCGTCGCCGCATCCGCCCCGACGATCATCTGCGTCGACTGGCCGGCAGGGGCGAACTTGGGCGCCGACTTGTACTTCGCCTTCGCGTCCTTGCCGTCGATGATCGACGCCTTCACCTCCGCCATCGCGGTCTCGATCCGCACGCCGTCCTTTTCGGGCGCAAGCCGCTTCAGCCCGTTCGCCGTCGGCAGCTCGACATTGATCGACACCCGATCCGCATACAGCCCGGCCTGATGGACCAGTTCTGGATCGGCATCGGGGATCGTCTTGAGGTGGATATACCCCCGGAAATGACGATCCTCGCGCAGAGACCGCGCAACCTCGACCATCTGCTCCATCGTGTAGTTCGACGATGCGATGATGCCCGACGAGAGGAACAAACCCTCGATATAATTGCGTTTGTAGAAGGCGATGGTGAGGTCGACGACCTCCTTCGCCGTGAACCTTGCGCGGCGGACGTTCGAGCTTTTGCGGTTGATGCAATAATGACAGTCAAATATGCAGCTGTTGGTCAGCAGAATCTTCAGCAGCGAAATGCAGCGACCGTCCGGCGCATAGGCGTGGCAAATCCCCATTCCCTCGGTCGAGCCGAGCCCCTTGCCGTCCTTCGAATTGCGCTTGGTCGTACCTGACGACGCACACGACGCATCGTATTTGGCCGCATCGGCGAGAATCTCGAGCTTTTCACGGGTATCGAGCTGGGCCATCCGTTCGTCTTACGTTCCGCTATCGCAAGTGTCGATTGATCGACATCAACGATTCCCGTGATAGGCCTCAGTCGAAGACGTACCGGAACAGATCGACGAATCCGCCAAGGCTGACGGGCAGCAGCAGCAGCACCAGCGCGTAGAACAGCAGGATCCGGCTCAGCGCCTTTTCGTGCTTGAAGGCGGGCCGGCGTGGTGGCGGCTCATCCCTGCGGGGCCATATGCTGGATTCGTCAAGGAACATGATAGCGCATTACTGCCCGATCTCGAGTAGCCGAACTAGCAACAAATGCGCGGTTTTCGATAACATTGTTTACACACTGTCGAGTTTTGCTAGTTTGACTCATAATCGGGAGGCTTCTCCATGAAGAATGGTCGTGTTCTGTTCGCTTTTGTATGTCTCGTATCGTTTCCGGTTGCAACGCTCGCACAGGTCTCGACCGATGTGACAGTGGCTCCGGCGAAGGAAAAGGAAAAGAAAACGTGCCGTCAGCTCATGCCGACCGGGACGATCATGTCCTCGCGAGTTTGCAACACGGCGGCTGGGTGGCAAAAGTTTGAAGCGAACGGTGCGGCGGGAACGGAAGATTTCCGACGGGCGACGCTGATGTCGACGACGCGCGGCAAATAGCGCTGTAATCTGCGCTGGCGCCTGGGCAGTCGCGCTTTCAGAAAGCTCCTGACCGATCACGTACACCGCGTGCCGTCCTGCTTCGGCACGGTCTGCCGCGCGATATTGTCAGCGCTTCAGGATTGTGAAAGGGCTGGGGTGTAGCAGGGGCAGCATGAGCGACGATACTCTATCCCATCACGATCTGGCCCATCACGATCCGGCCGATCACGGTTCTGGCGCTCCGTCCGCGGACGGGGCGGGGACCGGAGCCGAGGCTGTGCCGACCCGGCGTCGCGTGCTGGCGCTCGGCGCGGTGACGGCCGGTGCGGTCGTGTCGATCCGGCCCGCGCTCGCCCAGACCGTCGGTTCGGTGCTGAACTGCCAAATTCCGGTCCCCGATCCAGGTCGTGCCGGTAGCTATATCGATGCGGACGGCAGGGTCGTGCCGGCGCGCACCAAGGGTGCGTTCCCGCCGTCGACCCGCCCGTTCAAGGGCGAAGAGGTCAAGCGCGCCATGGCCAATGGCAGCACGTTGCCCGGCGTCGATTCCGAGCGCAGCCGCGCTTATGTCAAATACATCCGTCGGTTGCAGCGCGGCCAGGGCGGCTTCACCTGCTTCGCATCGTTGCAGATGCCGCGCGGCTGAGGCCGTGCACGACAGCCTCTATCGCGCTCCGCCCGAGGGGGGGCTGCTGGTCGCTCCGCTTGACGAGTTCACTGCGGTCTATCACCGCGCGTCGGGAATCACCCACCTGCTGACGGAGCCGGCGCCGCAGATCCTGGCGATCCTGGGAGATGGCGCGCTGTCGCTCGACGCGCTGCTCGATCGTCTCGCGCGCGACTATGAACTCACGGACGGCGATCTCACCGACGGCGATTGCACCAATGGCACGCGCGCGGCTTTGGCGGCGCGGCTTGCGGAACTGGTGGAATCCGGACTGGTCGAGCGGGCATGAGGCACGCCTTCGCCGTCCGCATCGGCCCGGTCGGCTTCCGGATCGGCTCGGACTGGCGCGCGCCGATCGCGCACCTCGAGACGCTGTATCGCGACTATCCCAAGCCGCTGGACGGCGTGCCGGATTTCGCGGTTCGGCTGTTCGCGCGTCGGCCCTGGCGGCGTTTCCTCCGCCCCTCGGTCGAGATCGGTGGCGATTACATGCTGCCCGAAGCCGCACCGCTGCCGCTACGCCAGGGGCTGCTCGCCGCCGAGATGGCGATGAACCTGCAGATGGCGCTCGGCGCGCGACGGTATCTGTTGCTGCATGCATCGGCGGTCGAGCGCGACGGGCGTGCGTTGCTGATGACCGGCATTTCGGGGGCGGGGAAGTCGACGCTCGCGACATTGCTCGGTGCGAAAGGCTGGCGGTTCATGGGGGACGAGTTCGCGCTGCTCGATCCGGCAAGCGGGCTGATCCACGCGTTCCCGCGGCTGATCAGCCTGAAGAACGAAGCGATCGCGGCAGCCGAAGCGGCGTGGCCGGATGCGCGGATGGGGCCGCTGATGCCGGCGACGCCGAAGGGCGATATCCGCCACATGGTCCCCGACGCGCGGGCGATCGCGGCGATGGACGTGCCCGCGCGCCCCGCGTTGCTGGTATTTCCGCGCTATGGTTTCGCGCCCGAAATCCGTTCGGTGCAGCCGGGCGAGGCCTTCGTGCGGATGACCCAGGCATCGACCAACTATGTCGCGCTCGGCGAAGCGGGTTTTCGCGCGCTGACCGGGTTGATCGGGGATGTGCCTTCGGTAGCGGTGGACTATCCCGATGGCGCGAGCGCGATCGAACAGGTCGAGGCTCTATGGGCGAGGATGTGACCGACGCCCGCGTGCTGGCGCGTGCGCTCGCCGATCCGGCCAGCGTCGTCGGGCTCGATTCGGACGGCTGGACCACGCTGTTGGCGATGGCGCGGGCGGAGCAGCTGATCGGCACGCTGGCGATCCGGCTCGATGGCTTGCCGATGCCGGCTGCGGTCAAGGCGATCCTCGCCGATGCGCGCGCCGCCGCCGAACAGGGCCGCCGCGCGGCACTGTGGGAAGCGGAAATGGCGCGGCGGGCGCTCGCTGCGATCGATTGCCCGGTTGTGCTGCTGAAGGGGACCGCGTTCGTTGCCGGGGGACTGTCGGCAGGGCAGGGGCGGTCGATCGGCGACCTCGATATCCTCGTGCCGCGCGCGTCGCTCGACGCGGTCGAGTCGGCGCTGCTCGCGGCCGGCTGGGAATGGGTGAAGCCCGACCCGTATGACGACACCTATTATCGGCGCTGGATGCACGAACTCCCGCCGTTGATCCACCGCGAGCGCGACCGGATGATCGACGTGCATCACACCATATTGCCGCTGACCGCGCGGATCACGCCCGACGCGGACGCGCTGGTCGAGGAGAGCGTGCCGCTGGCGAATGGGCTGCGGATCCTGTCGCCGAACGGGATGATCGTCCACGCCGCCGCGCATCTGTTCGCGGACGGCGACCTCGCGGGGGGAATGCGCAACCTGTGGGATATCCGCTGCCTGGTCGAGGAGTTCGGCACCGACGGTCTCGACGCGGCGGCGCGCCGGCATGGCCTGCACCATGAGGTGGCGCGCTCGCTACGGCTGGTCGACGCGCTGTTCGGCGCGACCGGGGCCCGCGGCGTCGACCGCCTCTACGTTCGCCGGATCGCTGCTCGGGACGGCTGGGGCAGGCCGACCCGACCGATCACGCGCCTGGCCTTCTACGTCCGCTCGCACTGGCTGCGGATGCCGCCGGCGATGCTAGCCCGGCACCTGTGGACGAAGTTCAGGAAGAACTGAGCCCGAAAGGCGTTTACGGCAACCGCGCACCACGCTGACGTCGCACCGACCAGACGATCAGCAGCACGACCGTGATCGCCAGCGTATCCGCGATCCAGTCGCGGATGTCGCAATCGCGGTGCAGCGACGGGATCGACTGAAGCACCTCGATCAACGCGCCGAGAAACGAGAAGCGCTCGCCGATCCGGGACAGCTTGGCGGTCGGATAGGCAAGGGCCGCGAGCAGCGACATCGTCGCGAAGGCGAGCATGTGCTGGAACTTGTCGCCGAACTGGTCGGTCGGCATGTGCGGAGGCTTTGGCAAAAGCGCCATCGTCACCGCGAACACCACCGCCGCGATCAACGCGACGCGAAGAAGCAGGGGCCGGTTCATGCGCCGAGCCTTTCGAGCGTCGGCAGCAACTCGGCATAGCCGTCGATCACCGCGTCGGCGCCGAGCTCGGCGACCGGCTGCATCAGGAAGCCGAAGCTGCACGCGATCGTCGGTAGCCCCGCCGCCTGTCCCGCCTGGATGTCGAAAACGGAGTCGCCGACGAACGCGGCGCGTCCGCCCCCGCCCCCGCCCCCGCGTTCTCGACACAGCCTGACCATCTCGTGGATCGGCATCGGCGATGGCTTGGACTCGGCCAGCGTATCGCCGCCGAGGATGCACGCGAACCGATCGGTCAGGTCCAGCTCGCCGAGTACGGTCCGCGCAAACCGTTCGATCTTGTTCGTGACGATGCCGAGCGTCACGCCCTTCGCCGCCAACGCATCCAGTGCCTCGATCGCACCGGGATAGGGCTTGGTCAGCACGCAGATGTTCGCCTCGTAATAGGCGAGCAGCGTGGCGTGCAACGTGTCGAGCATCGCTTCGTCATAGCCGCCGGTCGCCGTCAGGCCCTGCTTAAGCATGTGCCGCGCGCCGCCGCCGATCATCGGCTTGACCTCTTCGACGCTCAAATGGGGGCGCCCGACCGAAGCCAGCGCATGGTTGACCGCGGCGGCAAGGTCGCCGCTGGTATCGAGAAGCGTGCCGTCGAGGTCGAACCCGACGATATCGAAAGAAAAATGCGTCATTACGGTGATGCCTGCCAGCGGCGCTATGGAATTGGCAAGGCTTTCGTGGCAGCGATCCTCCCATGACGACGCATTCCAACGACCAACCGTTTCCGGCGCATTCCCCCGTACACCCGCCCGAAGACCCGGCCGTACGCTCTATCGCGGTCGTGATCCTCGCGGCCGGCAAGGGCACGCGGATGAAATCGGACCTCCACAAGGTGCTTCACCCGATCGCCGGGCGGCCGATGCTGCTGCATCTGATCGCGAGTGCGGCGGCGTTGCACCCTGCGAAGACGGTCGTCGTGACGGGAGCGGGGCGCGAACAGGTCGAGGCGGCGGTCGCGCCGCTCGGCATCGCCACCGCGTTGCAGGCCGAGCAGCTCGGCACCGGCCATGCGGTCGCGCAGGCGCGCGGGGCGCTGGCGGGGTTCGAGGGCGCCGGGTTCGAGGGCGACGTGCTGATCCTCTACGGCGACGTGCCGCTGGTCACAGCCGCGACGATGCAGCGGATGATCGACCGGCTGCACGCAGACGATACGCCCGCGGTCGTCGTGCTCGGCTTCCGCCCGGCCGATCCCGGCGCTTACGGCCGCGTCATCGCCGACGCTGCGGGCCGAATGGACCGGATCGTCGAATATAAGGACGCGTCGGAGGCGGAGCGCGCGGTGACGCTGTGCAACTCGGGGTTGATGGCGGTGCGCGCGACCGACCTGTTCGCGCTGCTCGATCGGCTCGGCAACGACAATGCGGCGGGCGAATATTACCTCACCGATATCGTTGGGCTGGCAGGCGCGGCCGGCCGATCGGGGGCGGTGATCGAGACCGGCGCGGACGAGGTGGCCGGCGTCAACAGCCGCGGCGAACTCGCGGGTGTCGAGGCAGCCTGGCAGGCGGAACGCCGCGCGCGAGCGATGGCCGACGGCGCGACGCTGATCGCGCCCGACACGGTCTGGTTCGCGCACGACACGGTGCTGGGCCGCGACGTGGTGATCGAACCCAACGTCGTGTTCGGCCCCGGCGCGCGCGTCGAGGACGGCGCGACGATCCACGCGTTCAGCCATGTCGAGGGCGCGAGCGTGGGGAGGAGCGCGAACGTCGGGCCTTTCGCGCGCCTCCGCCCCGGTGCGGACCTCCGCTCGGACGCCAAGGTCGGCAACTTCGTCGAGGTCAAGAAAGCCGTGATCGGCGAGGGCGCGAAGGTCAGCCACCTGACCTATATCGGCGACGCGGATATCGGTGCGGGCGCGAACATCGGCGCGGGCACGATCACCTGCAACTACGACGGCTATTTCAAATACCGCACCGTCGTCGGCGAGGGCGCGTTCATCGGCTCGAACTCGGCGCTGGTCGCCCCCGTCAATATCGGCGCGGGCGCGATCGTCGCCGCCGGATCGGTCGTGACGCAGGATGTCGAGGCCGATGCGCTTGCGCTGGTCCGCCCGCCGCAGATCGCCAAGCCCGGCTGGGCCGCACGCTTTCGCGAAAAGATGTTGGCGCGTAAGGCGGCCAAGTAGGTTTCCACGGAGTAAGATGTAAATGTGCGGCATCGTTGGAATTTTGAGCGGCGAAGACGTCGCCGAGCGTCTGCTCGACGGGCTGAAGCGGCTCGAATATCGCGGGTATGATTCGGCGGGGATCGCCACCGACCATGACGACGCGATCGAGCGGCGGCGTGCGTCGGGGAAGCTCGTCAACCTCGCCAACGAACTCGCCGCGCATCCGCTGCCCGGCAAGACCGGAATCGCGCATACCCGCTGGGCGACGCATGGCGGCCCGACCACCAACAACGCGCATCCGCACGCGACCGGCGAAGTCGCGGTGGTCCACAACGGGATCATCGAGAACTTCAAGCCGCTGCGTGACGAGCTGATCGCGCGCGGCCGGACGTTCACCAGCGAGACCGACACCGAAGTCGTCGCGCATCTCGTCAGCGAGAAGATCGAGGCGGGGATGGATCCGGTGTCCGCCGTCCGCGACGTGCTGCCCCGGCTGCACGGTGCGTTCGCGCTCGCGATCCTGTTCCGCCAGCATCCCGATCTGCTGATCGGTGCGCGGCTCGGTTCGCCGCTGGTCGTCGGTCACGGTGACGGCGAGATGTACCTCGGCTCGGACGCGCTTGCGCTCGCGCCGCTGACGCAGCGGATCGCGTATCTCGACGAGGGTGACTGGGTCGTGCTGACCCGCGACGGCGCGCAGGTCTACGACCGGGACAACGCACCCGTCGAGCGTGCGATCACGATCTCGGGCGTGACCGGCGACCTGATCTCGAAGGGCAACCACAAGCATTACATGCTCAAGGAGATCTACGAGCAGCCGATCGTCGTTGCGCAGACGCTGCGTTCGTATCTGAAGCGGATGGAAGGCGAGGTCTCGCTGCCGATCCCCGAGTTCGACCTGTCGAGCATCAAGCGCGTGACGATCGTCGCCTGCGGGACGAGCTTCTACGCGGGCATGGTTGCGAAATACTGGTTCGAACAGTTCGCGCGCGTGCCCGTCGATCTCGATGTCGCGTCTGAATTCCGCTACCGCGCGCCGGTGATGGAGGATGGCGGCCTCGCCCTCTTCATCTCGCAGTCGGGCGAGACGGCGGACACGCTCGCCGCGCTGCGCCACGCCAAGGCCGAGGGCCAGAAGATCGCGGTCGTCGTCAACGTGCCGACCAGCTCGATGGCGCGCGAGGCGGACCTGTTGCTGCCGACGCATGCCGGGCCGGAGATCGGCGTAGCCTCGACCAAGGCGTTCACCTGCCAGCTCGCCGTGCTCGCTGCGCTAGCCGCCAATCTGGCGCGAGCGAAGGGGCTGCTGACGAAGGAGCAGGAGCGCGAGATCGTCCGGCATCTGTCGGAGGCACCCGCAGCATTGAACGGCGCGCTCGCGTATGACGAGGCGATCGAGGCGATGGCGCACAACATCGCCGGCGCGCGCGACGTGCTGTATCTCGGCCGCGGGACGGATTATCCGCTGGCGCTCGAGGGCGCGCTGAAGCTGAAGGAAATCAGCTACATCCATGCCGAGGGCTATGCCGCCGGCGAGATGAAGCACGGCCCGATCGCGCTGATCGACGAGCATGTCCCGGTCATCGTCATCGCGCCGTCGGGCCCGCTGTTCGACAAGACCGTGAGCAACATGCAGGAAGTCATGGCGCGCGGCGGCAAGGTCGTTCTGATCTCGGATTACGACGGTATCCAGGCGGCGGGCGAAGGCTGCATGGCGACGATCACCATGCCCAAGGTCCACCCGCTGATCGCGCCTTTGGTCTATGCGGTGCCGGTGCAGTTGCTGGCGTATCATGTGGCGGTGCTGAAGGGCACGGACGTGGATCAGCCGCGTAACCTCGCGAAGAGCGTGACGGTCGAATAACCCGTGGCTTAGTTGGAGCTGGTACATCCAACCACCAGAGACCACCCCGGCGAAGGCCGGGGCCC
>JAJNQF010000050.1 GCA_021154945.1 Sphingomonas sp. | reverse complement strand
GTCGCGGTGATCCGCAAGGACGCCGACGACGAGGTCTACCGCACCGGTGCCGAGAAGGCCAAGGCGATCATCGCGCAGATCGCCGAGGCGCGCGACCGCGGCCAGCCGGTCCTCGTCGGCACGGTGTCGATCGAGAAGTCCGAGATGCTGAGCGAGTTCCTCAAGGCCGAGAACGTCGACCACAAGGTCCTGAACGCGCGCTATCACGAGATGGAGGCGCACATCGTCGCGCAGGCCGGGCGCAAGTCCGCGGTGACGATCGCGACCAACATGGCGGGCCGCGGCACCGACATCAAACTCGGCGGCAACCTCGAATTCCGCATGCTCGACGAGCATCCCGAGCTGGTCGAGGGTACGCCCGAATATGACGAGGCGGCGGCGCGGATCACGATCGAGATCGAGGCGGAGAAGCAGGCGGTGCTCGCCGCGGGCGGTCTGTTCGTGCTCGGCACCGAGCGTCACGAGAGCCGGCGGATCGACAACCAGCTGCGCGGGCGCTCGGGTCGTCAGGGCGATCCGGGCCTGTCGCGCTTCTACCTCAGCCTCGACGACGATCTGCTGCGCATCTTCGGGCCGGACACGCTGTTCGCCAAGATGATGCGCAACAATATCGAGGATGGCGAGGCGATCGGCAGCAAGTGGTTGTCGAAGGCGATCGAGACCGCGCAGAAGAAGGTCGAGGCGCGCAACTACGACATCCGCAAGCAGGTCGTCGAATATGATGACGTGATGAACGAGCAGCGCAAAGTCATCTACGAGCAGCGTGCCGACATCATGGATGCCGACACGGTCGGCGACGTGGTGACCGACATGCGCGCGGAGACGGTCAACGTGATCGTCGGCGACGCGTGCCCGCCCAACTCCTATCCCGAACAGTGGGACATCGAGGGGATGAAGACGCGGCTCGCCGAGGTGCTGAACCTCGAGCCGCAGATCGACGCGTGGCTGCTGGAAGAGTCGGTCGATCCGGAAGTGCTCGAGGAGCGGATCCGGGCGATGGCCGACGATGCGATTGCGCAGAAGGCGGCCGAACTTGATCCGGAGACGTGGACGTCGGTCGAGAAGTCGATCCTGTTGCAGAACCTCGACCATCACTGGAAGGAGCATCTGGCGACGCTCGATGCGCTGCGGCAGGTCGTCCATTTGCGCGCCTATGCGCAGAAGACGCCGATCAACGAGTATAAGCAGGAGGCGTTCTCGCTGTTCCAGCGGATGCTCGAGACGATCCGCGAGGACGTGACCAAGACGATCGCGCACGCGCAGTTCCAGATGCAGGAGCCGGTCGGGCTGCCCGAGCTGCCGGACTTCATCACGACGCATTTCGATCCGTTCACGGGGGACGATAACTCGAACGACTTCGATGCGGGTACGCGGGGGCATATCACCTCGACGATGCCGCCGTTGCAGATCCCTCAGCCGCAGGAGGCTGATATCGGCGAGGATCCGGCGAACTGGGAGAGTGTGGTCAGCCGCAACGCGCCGTGCCCTTGCGGGTCGGGGCGTAAGTATAAGCAGTGCCACGGCGCTGTTTGAGGGACGTTGCGCTCTCCTAACTGGGACCACCCCGGCGAAGGCCGGGGCCCAGTTGGAAAGGTTGGAGTAACGGAGCGCATCCGCAGTTAGCAACGTCCCCCAACGGGGCCCCGGCCTCCGCCGGGGTGGTGCAGGATGATATGGGCCCTCCATTCTCCCGAGGAGACATGAGTGCAGGCTGTTGGCGGGGAGACGGTAGCGTGGAGCAACCCCGTCGACCAATCGTTAGAATCAATCCCATGCGCCAAGCCTCCACGATCCTAACCATCGACACCACCCGCCAAGGCCTCGTCGACGTCACCGACCAGATCGCCCGCTGGACCAGCGACCAGCGCATGTCCGAAGGCCTACTGACAATCTTCTGCCGCCACACCTCCGCGTCCCTGCTGATCCAGGAAAACGCGGCTCCCGAAGTCCGCACCGACCTCGAAGCGTACTTCGCCCGCATCGCCCCCGAATCGCGTGAGTACGAACATGACGACGAAGGTCCGGACGATATGCCCGCGCATCTCCGCACCGCGCTGACCCAGGTCCAGCTTTCGATCCCACTGATCGATGGGCGACTCGCGCTAGGGACGTGGCAGGGAGTCTACCTGTTCGAACATCGCCGCCGTCCACACCGCCGCACCTTGGCGCTGCATTTGATCGGCGTTTAGGCAAATCGTGAAAAATGAGTCAGTTTGGTGGCGCATTGGAGCGATGTCGTTCATCAACCGTTCCACCACTGACGGCTAATAAGCGGCGTTTCGCCGCATTCGCCGCGAACGGAGACGACACCATGTTCAAAACACCGGGTCGCAAGGTCGCACTCGCAGCGCTCGCAACGGGCGCGCTGCTGCTGGCCGGATGCGCGACCGAGACCACGTATCGACCCGCGACGGGTCAGGGGTTCAGCCGCACCGGCTATAGCGACCGTATGATCGAGCCGGGTCGCTTCCTCGTCAGCTTCGCTGGCAACAGCGTCACGTCGCGTGACACGGTCGAACGCTATCTGTTCTTCCGCGCCGCCGAACTGACGTTGCAGAACGGCTATGACTATTACCTGATGGCCGACCGCGACACCAACCTCCAGTCGCGTACCTACTCGACGCCGGGGCTCGGCGGCGGGTTCGGGTATGGCGGCTTCGGCGGCTATTGGGGTCCGTCGTGGCGCTATTATGGGCGCGGCTTCGGCTGGCGTAACTGGAGCCCCGGCTTTGGCGGCGGCTTCGGTTACGGCGGCTTCGGTGGCGGGCCCTGGGGCAACGACTTCGATATCCGCACGATCGATCGTTACGAAGCGACCGCGGAGATCGTGATGCGCAAGGGTCCGATCCCGCGCGACAACATCCGCGCGTTCGATGCCCGCAAGGTAGTCGACAGCATCGGGCCGAGCGTCGTGTTGCCGAAGTAAGCGACGGCTTTCGAGACGATAAAAAGGCCGGGCTACCCCAGGGTCGTCCGGCCTTTTTCGTTGCGTTGCTTCCTCTCCCCTTTGGGGAGAGGGCCGGGGTGAGGGGCAGTTGGG
>JAJNQF010000049.1 GCA_021154945.1 Sphingomonas sp. | reverse complement strand
TGGAGCCTGTGTGGGCAAAAGTGGTCGAGAAGAGACAGGGACTGCATGAACCAGTGAATACGTATGCCCGTCCCTTTTGCAACGACCCCTGCCGAAATATAGCCGGCTTGCGACAATCGACGCGAAAGCACGACGTCGAGGCTACCGACACAAGTCATTGAGGATGCGCGGGATCATTCCCGCCAAAGGGGTATTCATGAGCAATTTTGCACCGTGCCGCGCGCGCGCCACGAACGGCGTTTCCGCGCACAGCCACCTCGCGCTCCGCGTCAGCGCCACCGCGCTCGCCGCCGCGCTGATCCTGCCTGGCCAGGCCGCGTTCGCGCAGGTTGCCCCCGGTGTTCCCAACGCCAATTCGACCGCGCCCGCGCAGGTCGATGCCGTCACGACCGCAGCAGAGCCCACGCCGCAGCCGGCCGACGCCGTGCCGACCGCGCCGCAGGACGCCGCCGCAGCAACCCCGGCGGACGACGGCGGTGACGATATTGTCGTGACCGGCATTCGCGCCGGCCTCGAATCCTCCGCCAAGATCAAGCGCCAGTCGGTCCTGATCGTCGACTCGATCTCGGCCGAAGACGTCGGCAAGCTGCCCGACGTGTCGATCGCGGACTCGCTCGCGCGCCTGCCCGGCGTGACCGCGCAGCGTCTCGAAGGCCGCGACCAACGCCTGTCGATCCGCGGTCTCGGCCCCGATTTCTCGACCACGCTGCTCAACGGCCGCGAACAGGTCACGACCGGTGACAATCGCGGCGTCGAGTTCGATCAATATCCGTCGGAATTCTTCAAGAACGTCAACGTCTACAA
This sequence comes from Sphingomonas sp., assembly GCA_021154945.1. GTDB lineage: Bacteria > Pseudomonadota > Alphaproteobacteria > Sphingomonadales > Sphingomonadaceae > Sphingomonas. The sequence goes on along the minus strand of JAJNQF010000049.1, from coordinate 13,933 downwards.
GTCGGCCGACGCCTCGCTGATCGCCGCCGGCATCGCCGGCACGGTCGACCTGCGGATGCTGCGTCCGCTCGACCAGCCCAACCGGATCGTCGCGATCAGCGCACGCGGCCAGATGAACGGCATCGACAAGCTCAATCCCGACGGCACACGCTACGGCTATCGCGCGTCGGCGACCTATGTCGACAAGTTCGCCGACGACACGCTCGGCATCGCGATCGGCGTGTCGGCGACGCAGACGCCGTCGCAGAACGAGCGCTACAACGCCTGGGGCTACACCGGCACCGGCACCGCGGCCGATCCGTTTCTGGTCAACGGCGCCAAGCCCTATGTCCAGTCGAACGAGCTGAAGCGCTACGGCGGCGTCGCGACGATCGAGTGGCAGCCGTCCGACAGCTTCCATTCGACCTTCGACGCGCTGTATTCGCATTTCGAGGAAACGCAGATCCTGCGCGGCATCGAATTCCCGCTTGCCGGGCAGCTGGCCAGCGCCGGCACGGCCGGCGGCACGACGGTTTCGGGCGTGACGAGCAGCGACGGTTTCGTCACCGACGCGACGTTCGGCAACGTCTTCGGCGTGCAGCGCAACGATTATAACCAGCGCAAAGCGGACAATTACTCGTTCGGCTGGAACAACGATCTCAAGCTGACCGACACGATCCACCTGAACGTCGACGCGAGCTGGAGCCATGCGGATCGCACCGACTTCCTGCTCGAGACCAACACCGGCACCGGCTTCGCCAAGAGCGGCGCGGCCGACACCGTCACGGTCAAGCAGAACGGCAACGGCACCTACACCTTCTCGCCGACGCTGGATTACACCGATACCAACGTCTTCAAGCTGACCGACCCGCAAGGGTGGGGCAACAACGGCACGCAGCAGGTCGTCCAGACCGGCTTCCTCAACCGGCCGAGCTTCAAGGACGATCTGAAGTCGCTGCGCGCGAGCCTCAACGGCGAATTCTCGGACAGCGTCGTCAAAGGCTGGGAAGCCGGCGGCAACTACAGCCAGCGCAAGAAGACCAGCGCCTACACGTCCTATTTCCTGTGCCCGCCGGGCGGCGGCGTGGGCTGCACCGTGTCGAGCGGCTCGCCGCTCAGCAGCGACGTTCCCAGCGAGTCGCAGCTCGGGACCAATGTCGCGCTCGACTATCTCGGCATCCCGCAGATGCTGACGCTCGATCCGCTCTATCTCTACAACACCACGCTGCAGTCGGCGTTCGACGGCCGGCCGTCCGCGCTGGTGCGCGACAACGTCGTGCTCGAAAAGGTTTGGACCGGCTACGCCAAGGTCACGCTCGACGGTCTGGTCGGCGATAAGCCGCTCAAGGGCTCGATCGGCGCGCAGGTTGTGCATTCGGACCAGAGCTCGACCGGGCAGATCGCCAGCGTCGTCGGCGGCGCGGTGACGATCGCACCGGTGAAGGAGTCGGTGAAATACACCAACTTCCTGCCGTCCGCGACGATGTCGGTCGAACTGATCCCGCTGGGCTTCGTCAAGGTCGGCGCATCGCAGACGATGGTCCGTCCGCGCCTCGATCAGGAGCGCGTCACACAGGACGTCGCGATCAATCTGACCAATATCGGCCAGACGCCCGCTGGTCTGTTCCCGGTGTTCACCTCGACCGGCGGCAACGTCAACCTGAAGCCGTATCAGTCGACCAACATCGACCTGTCGTTCGAGAAGTATTTCAGCGGTGGCGGCTATGTCGCGCTGTCGAGCTACTTCAAGCACCTGACCGACTTCGTCGATCCGAACAATTCGCTGCCCTACGACTTCTCGGCGCTGCTCCCCTCCCTGACCGCGGCGCAGCAGGCGCAGGTGATCGCGGCGGGCCAGACGATCGGTAACGTCTCTTTGCCCGACAATACCGGTCGCGGCGAAGTGCTCGGCGTCGAGGCAACCCTGTCGCTGCCGTTCAAGGCGATCACGTCCGCACTCGACGGGTTCGGCATGTTCGCCAGCGGCAACTACACGCAGTCGACGATCAAGTACGGCAGCAATCCGACCGAGGCGATCACCCTGCCCGGCCTGTCCAAATGGACCGGCAGCGGCACGATCTACTTCGAGAAATGGGGCTTCCAGGCGCGTGCGAACTATCGCTATCGCTCAAGCTTCCTCGCCGAGGTCGCAGGTCTTTCGGCCAACCCGACCTATCGCACCGCAAAGGCCGAGGCGATCCTGGATGCGCAGATCGGCTATGAGTTCCAGTCCGGCCCTCTGCGCAATTTCGCGATTTTGGCGCAGGCGAAGAACCTGACCGACCGGCCGTTCGTGACCTACCAGAACGACGACCCGCGCCAGGTGATCGACTACCAGCGCTATGGTCGTGATTACTATGTCGGCATCACGTACAAGTTCTAACGGGCAAGTTCCGATGTCGATGGCGGGGCGGTTCAGGCCACCCCGCATTTTGCCCCGCGACGGCGGCACCTGACGGTTTCAAGCGGGGACGCGGACGATGGCCAATCACCCTTTGCGTATCGTGATCGCCGGTGGCGGTACCGCCGGCTGGATGGCGGCGGCCACCTTCGCGCGGTTCCTGGAGACGGGGTACGAGATCGACCTGATAGAGTCCGACGACATCGGCACGGTCGGCGTCGGCGAAGCGACGATCCCGCAGATCCATCTGTTCAACGATGCGCTCGGGCTGGACGAGGATGCGTTTCTCCGCGCGACCGGCGGCACGTTCAAGCTCGGCATCGAGTTCGTCGACTGGTTCAAGCCGGGCCATCGCTACATGCACGCGTTCGGCGATGTCGGGCGCGACGTCGGGTTGCTACCGTTCCACCAATATTGGCTCCGCGCGCGGTCGCTCGGGCTCGCTGGCGATCTCGGTGCCTATTCGCTCAACACGCATGCGGCGCTTGCCGAGCGGATGCAGCGGGGGCCTGCCCGTACCGCTCGGACGCTGCCGTCGATGCCGTACGCCTATCATTTCGATGCGGGGCTCTACGCACGTTACCTGCGACGCTATTCCGAGACGCGCGGCGTCAACCGGATCGAGGGCAAGATCGTCCGTGTCACGCGCGACGGCGATAACGGGGACGTCTCCGGCCTGGTTCTGGAGAACGGCACGACCGTCGCCGCCGACCTTTATATCGACTGCACCGGCTTTCGCGGGCTGCTGATCGAGGAGGCGCTCGGCACCGGATACGAGGACTGGACGCACTGGCTGCCGTGCGACCGTGCCATCGCGGTGCCGTCGAAGCGGAGCGAGGTGTTCACGCCGTACACCCGCTCGACCGCGCATGCCGCCGGCTGGCAGTGGCGGATCCCGTTGCAGCACCGGACGGGCAACGGCGTCGTCTTCTCTAGTGCTCACATGAGCGAGGACGAGGCGACCGCGACGTTGTTGGCCGGACTCGATACACCGGCGATGGCCGATCCGCGGACGATCACGTTCCGCACCGGCCGCCGCAAGCGGATGTGGAACCGCAACGTCGTCGCGCTCGGGCTGGCAGCGGGGTTCATGGAACCGCTCGAATCCACCAGCATCCACCTGATCCAGTCTGCGATCTCGCGACTGTTGAAGCTGTTGCCCGGTCGCGTCATCGCCGAGGCCGATCGCACCGAGTTCAACCGGCAGAGCGACTTCGAATACGAGCGCATCCGCGACTTCATCATCCTCCACTACAAGGCGACGGAGCGCGACGACACGCCGTTCTGGCGCCAGTGCCGCGACATGGCCGTCCCCGACACCCTCGCCGCGAAGATCGAATTGTGGCGCGGCAACGGGCACATCGTCCGCGAGCATGAGGAGCTGTTCACCGAAGTCGGCTGGCTTCAGGTGCTGGCGGGACAAGGCATCATACCGGCGGGCCACCATCCATTGGCGGACGCGATATCGACGAACGACCTGGGGGAATTCATGGACACGATCGACAAGCTCAACGCGCGCGAAGTGGCGCAGATGCAGGATCACGCCGCATTCGTCGCGCAGCACTGCGCGGCATCCGCAGGACTCGGCGCATGAGCATCGCCGCCGCCATCCTGCTCGCGCTGTCCGGCGCGGCCGCCGTGCCGCCCGCCGACTACCGCGCGCGTGCGCCGCAGGACGAGGTGATCTATTTCGTCCTGCCCGACCGGTTCGAGAATGCCGACCCGTTGAACGATCGCGGCGGGATCGCTGGCGATCGCCTCAAGACCGGCTACGATCCGACCGCCAAGGGCTTCTATCACGGCGGCGATCTGAAGGGCCTGACCAAGCGCTTGGATTACATCCAGCATCTCGGCGCGACCGCGATCTGGCTCGGGCCGATCTTCAAGAACAAGGCGGTGCAGGGTTCGCCGGGCCACGAGTCCGCCGGCTATCATGGCTATTGGATCACCGACTTCACGCAGGTCGATCCGCATCTCGGCACCAATGCCGACATGACCGCCTTCGTCGATGCGGCGCACGCGCGCGGGATGAAGGTGTATATGGACATCATCATCAACCACACCGCCGACGTGATCCAGTACCGCGAATGCGCGGTCGGCATGCCCTGCCCGTACCGCGCCCGCGCGACCTATCCGTACCAGCGCAAGGGCGGCGTCGGCGGCAAGGCGATCAATGGCGGGTTCGCCGGCGACGACGTGCGGACCGCGGCGAACTTCGCCAAGCTGACCGACACCACCTATGCCTACACGCCGTACGTGCCCGCCGCCGAGCGTAACGTGAAGGTGCCGGCGTGGCTCAACGACCCGATCTATTACCATAATCGCGGCGACACGACTTTCATGAACGAGAGCTCGACGATGGGCGATTTCTCGGGGCTCGACGACGTGATGACGGAGAACCCGCGCGTCGTGAGCGGTATGATCGACATCTTCGGATCGTGGATCGACCGGTTCAAGGTCGACGGCTTCCGCATCGACACCGCGCGCCACGTGAACCCTGAATTTTGGGCGCAGTTCGTGCCGGCGATGCTGACGCGCGCACAGGCGAACGGCATCCCGAACTTCCACATCTTCGGTGAAGTCTCCGATCACGAGGTCCGCCCCGCCGTGCTCGCGCAGCATACGATCGTCGACAAGCTGCCCGCAGTGCTCGACTTCGCGTTCCGCCAGGCGGTGGTTGAAACCGTCGCCGGCACGCGCGGCACCGACGCGTTCGAGGCCTTGTTCGACGGCGACGTGCTGTATGCGAAGGGCGTCGATACCGCAGCGATCCTGCCGACCTTCACCGGCAACCACGACGACGGCCGCTTCGCCACCTACGTGCGGAAGGCGTTCCCCCAGGCATCCGACGAGGAAGTGCTGCAGCGCGTCCTGCTGTCGAACGCGATGCTGCTGACGTTGCGTGGCGTACCGACGATCTATTCGGGCGACGAACAGGGCTTCGTCGGCGACGGTAATGATCAGGACTCGCGCGAGGACATGTTCGCGTCGAAGGTCGCGATCTACAACGACAACCGCCTGCTCGGCACGACCAAGACGACGGCGACCGAGAGCTTCGGCGAGACCAATCCGCTGTTCCGCCAGATCGCGGAGCTGGCGAAGGTGCGCGTCTCGCATCCCGCACTCTCGCGTGGCCGAACGGTCATCCGCAGCCGCAGCGAGACACCGGGCCTGCTAGCCGTGTCGCGCTTCGATCCGACGACGGGTGCGGAAATCCTGATGGCGTTCAACACCTCCGCCAAGCCGCTGACGCAGGCGGTGCAGGTCGAGATCGGCTCCACGCGCTTCGCTACGCTCGTCGGCAAATGTGCGGCTCGCGCTGCCGCCCCCGGCAGTGTCACACTCACCCTGCCCGCGTTCGGCTATGCCGTCTGCGCCGCGGAGACTCGTTGATGCCTGCACGATTGCCTGAGTCCGCTGCCGACCACCCGTGGTGGAAGGGTGCGACGATCTACCAGATCTACCCACGGAGTTTCGCGGACTCGAACGACGACGGGATCGGCGACCTACCCGGTATCACCGCGCATCTCGATTATGTCGCCAGCCTCGGCGTGGATGCGGTGTGGCTGTCGCCGTTCTTCACCTCGCCAATGGCGGACTTCGGCTACGACGTGTCGGATTACCGCGACGTCGATCCGATCTTCGGCACGCTCGCCGATTTCGACGCGTTGATCGCGCGCGCGCATGCGCTCGGCCTGAAGATCATCATCGACCAGGTCTATTCGCACACGTCGGAGGAGCATGACTGGTTCCGCCAAAGCCGCGCATCGCGCAGCGGGGACAAGGCGGACTGGTATGTCTGGGCGGATGCGAAGCCCGACGGCACGCCGCCGTCGAACTGGCAGTCGGTGTTCGGCGGCCCGGCCTGGACCTGGGACGCGCGACGCGGCCAATATTACATGCACAATTTCCTGAAGGATCAACCGCAGCTCAACGGGCATAACCCCGCGGTGCAGGACGAGCTGATCGCGACCGCGCGGTTCTGGCTGGATCGCGGCGTCGATGGCTTCCGCCTCGATGCGATCAACTTCGCGATGCACGACCCGGCGCTGACCGACAATCCGCCCGCGCCCGCGACCAATCGCGCAAGGACGCGGTCGTTTGATTTCCAGATGAAGCTGCACAACCAGAGCCATCCGGACATCGTCGGCTTCATCGAGCGGATCCGTGCGCTGCTCGACGAATATGGCGCCGGGTTCACCGTCGCCGAAGTGGGCGGTGACGACAGCGACCGCGAGATGAAGCTGTTCACCGGCGGCAATGGCCGGCTCAACAGCGCGTACGGCTTCGACTTCCTGTACGCGGATCGGTTGACGCCCGAGTTGATCGTCGATGCGGTCGGCAACTGGCCCGATACGCCGGGTCTCGGCTGGCCGAGCTGGGCGTTCGAGAACCACGACGCGCCACGCGCGATCTCGCGCTGGACCACGCCCGACCAGCGCGAGGCATTCGCGCGGATGAAGATTCTGCTGCTCGTCGCGCTGCGCGGCAACATCTTCCTGTACCAGGGGGAGGAGCTGGGGCTGACGCAGGTCGACATCGCCTTCGACGACCTGCTTGATCCTGAGGCGATCGCGAACTGGCCGTTGACGTTGTCCCGAGATGGCGCCCGCACCCCAATGCCGTGGATCGGCGCGGCGCCCGATCTCGGGTTCGGCAGCACCGAGCCTTGGCTGCCGTTCGGGGAAGATCACCGCGCAATCGCGGTCGACGCGCAGGAAGCGGATGCGGCGTCGCTGCTGCACTGGACTCGGACGCTGATCGCCGCGCGGAAGGCGCATCCGGCGTTGCGGCTTGGGAGCCTGCGGATCGTGCACAGCGACGATGCGGTGATCGCATTCGAGCGGCAGTCCCAAGACGAGACGCTGCTCTGCGTATTCAATCTCGGGGACGACGCACGTGGCTGGCCGACCGGCATCGCGACCGATGGCGATATGCTGTTCGCAATCGACGGCGCCGACACGACGAAGCTGCCCCCGCTGTCCGGGCTGGTACTGCGGCGGTGATCGACGGACGCGGCCAGCACATCGTCGTCCTCGGCGGTGGCACCGCCGGGTGGATGACCGCGTGCCTGGTCGCACATCGCTGGAGCGCGCGCGGCGTCCGCGTCACGCTGGTCGAGAGCCCGGAGATCGGCATCGTCGGCGTCGGCGAAGGATCGACCCCGCAGTTGAAGCACTTCTTCGACACGCTCGGCATCGCCGAAGCCGGGTGGATGCCGGCGTGCGACGCGACGTATAAGCTCGGGATCGGCTTCGAGGGCTGGTCCGACCGCGCCGGGTACGAACGCTATTTCCACCCCTTCCCTACCGCACTCGACGGCCACACCGCGCCGCAATTCTTCTACAATGCGCGGGCAAGGCGGACCGGTCGCGATGTCGACGCGCATCCCGACCAGTTCCTGCTCCCCGCCCGCCTCGCCGCCGCGAACTGCGCGCCGCAGCCTGCCGCAAGCTTCCCGTTCGAGGTCAGCTACGGCTATCATTTCGACGCGTACAAGGTCGGTGCTTTCCTCGCCGCGCACGCTACCGAGACGCTGGGGGTGGTCCACCTTCAGCGCCGGATTGCCAGCGTCGAGCGCGCCCCGAACGGCAATATCGCCGCGCTGATCGATACCGATGGCGAGCGCATCGCGGGCGATTTCTTCGTCGACGCCAGCGGGTTTCGCAGCACGATCTTCAGCGCGCTCGAAATGCCGTTCGTCAGCTACGCCGACGCACTGTTCAACGATCGCGCGGTGGTAATGCCGACTGCGCACGTCCCCGATGCGGCGATCCCCAGCCAGACGCGCGCGACCGCGCTGTCGGCGGGCTGGGCATGGCATATCCCGCTGACCACCCGCATCGGCAACGGCTATGTCTATTCCAGCCGCCACCTGACCGAAGCGCACGCCGAAGCCGAACTCCGCGCACATATCGGCGGCGACACCGGCGAAGCGCGCCACCTCAAGATGCGTGTCGGTCGCGTCCGCGACAGCTGGTCGCACAACGCACTGGCCGTCGGGCTGGCCCAAGGCTTCCTCGAACCGCTCGAGGCGACCGCGCTGCACCTCGTCATCGCCACGGTAGAAGCGTTCCTCGACGGGGTAGATGCGGGTGGCGCGACCGAAGCGGTCCGCACGGCGTTCAACACGCGCATCGCCGCGCGCTACGACGGCGTCCGTGATTACATCGTCGCGCATTACCGGCTGAACCAGCGCCACGACGATCCGACCGGCTATTGGGCGGAAGCACGCGGAGTCGAAGCCCTGTCCGACGACCTCAAGATGTTGATGTCCACCTGGTTCACCGGCGCCGACATGGTCGCAGCGATCGATCGTGCCGGGCTCGGCCGTTATTATTCCGCGATCAGCTGGCACTGCCTGTTCGCCGGCTACGGCACCTTCCCAGATGCCGCGCGGCTCACCCCGCCCGGCGGAGATATCGATTCCATCGACCTGCCGAAGATCGACGATTTCCTGACCCGTTGTGCATCGAATTTCGGGTCGCACGCCTCTCGCCTCCGCCACCTGGCGGACCACAAGGATCACGTATGAAACGCATCGCCCTCCTGCTCGCGGCCACCGCCGCCATCTGCAGCACGTCCGTCCAAGCCCAGACTAGCGTCGTCGCAGCGCCCAAGCTGATCCCGAGCCGCGACGGCGTCGAGGTCCAGGTCGGAACGACGGTGACTCGGATCACCGCGATGACCGACGGACTCGTGCGCGTTCGCGTCGCCAAGAACGGCTTGTTACCCGAGAATGCGAGCTGGGCCGTCCCCGCCGCGATCCGCCACCAGAAGATCGCCGTCACCGCAGCCCCCGACGGCTTCGCGACCGCCAGCGTCCGCGTGCGTGTCGGTCCAGGCGGCGCGATCACCTTCGAGACGCTCGATGGCAAGATCATCTCCGCCGACGCCGCCCCAGTCGCGACCGACGGCAAGGCGTTCGCGATCTCGAAGACGCTGCCGATCTCGGAGCATTTCTACGGCCTCGGCGATAAGACGCAGGGGCTCGACCGCCGCGGCCACGGCTTCGTCGACTGGAACACCGACGCGTTCGGCTTCAGCAGTGCGGACGATCCGATCTACAAATCGATACCCTTCTTCATCGGCACCGGCGGCGCAGGTGGCAGCTACGGCATCCTCCTCGACAACACCTACCGCACCTGGTTCGACTTCGGCCACCGCGATGCCGAGACGCTCTCGTTCGGCGGCCCCGACGGCCCGATCGACTATTATTTCATCGCCGGGCCGTCGATGGCCGAAGTCACGCGCCGCTATGCCGACCTGACCGGCCACGCCCCGCTCGCGCCGAAATGGGCGCTCGGCTATCAGCAGTCGCGCTACAGCTATGGCAGCGCCGACGAGGTCCGCCAGATCGCCGCGCGCCTGCGCAGCGACCGCGTACCGACCGACGTCATCTGGCTCGACATCGGCTATCAGGATCGCAACCGCCCCTTCACCACCGACGCCAAGACCTTCCCGGACCTCCCCAAGCTCGCCACCGAGATGAAGGCGGACGGGATCAAGCTGGTCGCGATCACCGATCTCCACATCGCCGCGGTCGAGCAGGGCTATGCGCCGTACCAGAGCGGGATGAAGGCCGACGCATTCATCAAGAACGCCGATGGCAGCCCCTATGTCGCGCCGGTCTGGCCGGGGCCGTCGATGTTCCCGGATTTCACCAAGACCGCCGCGCGGACCTGGTGGGGCGAGCAATACAAGGGCTTTCTCGACGCCGGGATCGCGGGGTTCTGGAACGACATGAACGAGCCAGCGATCTTCGAGACGCCGACCAAGACGATGCCGCTCGACACCCGCCACCGCATCGACAGCGACGATTTCGCGGCGCGCATCACCGATCACCGCGAGGCGCACAACGTCTACGGCATGCTCAACACGCGTGCGACGTTCGACGGTCTACTCAAGCTGCGCCCCGACGAGCGCCCGTTCGTGATGACGCGCGCGAGCTATGCTGGCGGGCAGCGTTATGCGGTCACCTGGACCGGCGACAACAGCGCGACCTGGGATCATCTGAAGCTGTCGGTGCAGCAGATCATCAACCTCGGCCTGTCGGGATTCGGCTATAGCGCCGCAGACGTCAGCGGGTTCGCGGGCGGCCCGAGCCCCGATCTGCTCACCCGCTGGACCGAGATCGGTGCGTTCACGCCGGTGTTCCGCAACCATTCGGCGACCGGCACGCCGCGGGTCGAGCCGTGGGTCGACGGTCCCGACCACCTCGGGATCCGCCGCCGCTTCATCGAGGAGCGCTATCGCCTGATGCCGTATTTCTACGCGCTTGCCGACCAGAACGCCCGGTTCGGCGATCCGATCATGCGTCCGGTGTTCTACGATTACCCGGCCGCCGCGACGGCATCGTGCGACCAGTCGATGGCGTTCACGCTCGGCAAGTCGCTGCTGATCGCGCCGCCGCCCAAGCCAGAGTCGCCGCAGGTCTACGACGTCTGCCTCCCCGCGGGCGGCTGGTACGATTATTGGACCGGACAGCGCGTCGGCACGCCCGAGCCCGCCGCCGCCGGCCCGATCCAGTCGGCGACGCAGGCCGTACCGACCGCGCGCACGCTCGGAGACCGCGTGACCGAAACCCCGCGCCTCGACCATCTGCCGGTGTTCGTCCGTGCCGGCACGATCCTGCCCCGCCAGCCTTTGGTCCAGAGCACGAGCGAAACCCCCAACGGCCCGCTGCGCCTCGACGTCTATCCCGGCACGGACTGCATGGGCACGCTCTACGAGGACGACGGCCGTACGCTCGCGTACACCCGCCACGGTTATTTCCGTCAGACGGTGCGCTGCACGATAACGCCGACCGGCCTGTCGATCGACTTCGCCAAGCCCGAGGGCAGCTTCAAGCCCTGGTGGAAATCGATCGCCGTCACCGTCCACGACTGGACCGGCACCGGCGCGGCGACGGTGAAGGGCAAGCGCGTCGCGGTGATGCAGGATAGCGCGACCGGTTCGTCGACGATCGCCGTTCCCACCCAAAACGCAGCGAGCACGATCGTCGTCGAGGGGCGCCAAGCCACCGCGGGGTAAGCGCCAGGACGAGGGTCAGCCGCGCTTGCCGATCAGCGGTAGCAATATCCTACCCTCACCACGGCGGAACCACGTCCGCGGTGGCGCAGCCGGGCAGATCAGCTCTTCAGGCCGGCTGCGGGCCGGGCTGTTTGGGATCCACGGCGAATTTCGCCAGCGTGGAGATCGACCCGCCGGGCCGATCAACCTGGTCCATCACCTTCACCTCGGCGAGCCAGCGATCCGGCGTCACGGTGAATAGCTGGTAGCCGCGCTGGTTGTTTAGGAGGGCGACGTTGGGATTGTTGTTCAGCGTGCGGTTTTCGCCCGGATAGTGCAGCCCGCCGGTGCCGCCCGAGGAGATCGAGGTCGCCAGAAACTCCGTGGCAATCGCGGGGCCGCCGACGTCTTCCGCAGCCCGCGGCACCGATCCGATGACGTTCTGGTGAAGATCGCCGCTGCCGATCACGACATTGGTCAGCCCCCGCCGCACGATACCGTCGACGAGCCGCTGGCGCGACAGCGGGTAGCCGTTCCAATTGTCCTTGCCGATAAGGGGCGTCGTGGCGCCGTCCTTGCGGGCGTCATAGGGCATGACCATCACCTGCTGCGCGATGAAGTTCCAGCGGGCGCGGTTGGCGAGCCCTTGGTCGAGCCAGCGTTCCTGTGCCGCCCCCAGCATCGTCCGCTCCGGCCGGTCGACGGGAACGCACGCGTCGAGCTGCGCGCGCGGCAGACCGGGACGCTCGCAGAGCTGATCGCTGCGGAACGAGCGCGTGTCGAGAACATGCATCCGTGCGAGCGTGCCGTAATCGAGCCGGCGATAGGCGTGCGTGCCGTTCGCGCCGGGCCGCTGTGCGCGACGGACGGGCACATGCTCGTACCAGGCTTGCAGCGCCGCCGCCTTGCGGTGCGCGAAGATCCCGGGCGGGTTGCCGTCCTTGTCGAAGTCTCCCGCCCAATTATCGTCGATCTCGTGATCGTCGAACGACATGATGAAGGCGACCGCGGCATGCGCCGCCTGGAGATCGGGATCGGCCTTGTACTGGGCGTAGCGGCGGCGATAGGCGTCCAGCGTATAGGTCTCGGCGCCGAGATGCTTGCGCGGACTGAGCTCCGCACGTGCCGCCATTTCGTAGATGTAGTCGCCGTAGTGGAATATAACGTCGAGATCGGGCTCGCGGGCGACGTGCGCATAGGCGGTGAAGAAGCCGGTTTCGAAATCCTGGCAGCCCAGCAGCGCGAGCCGCAACCGGTCGAGCGATGCCCCCGCCGCCGGCGCCGTCCGGGCGGTGCCGATCGGGCTCGCGCCGGCGCCGGCGACGAGGAAACGGTACCAATAGGGGCGATGCGGCCGCAGCCCGTCGACCTCGACATGGACCGAGTGCGCCAGCGCCGCTTCCGCCACCGCCGCGCCGGTGCGGACGATCTTGCGAAAACCAGGGTCCTCGGCGACCTCCCAGCGGACCGGAACGTCATGCGGCGGCATTCCGCCATCGGGGGTCTGCGGCTCGGGGGCCAGCCGCGTCCAGATGACGAACCCGTCCGGCCACGGCTCGCCCGAGGCGATTCCGAGCGTGAACGGATCGCGTGTGAATGTCGCCCGCGCCAGCAGGCGAGGCGCACCCAATCCTCCGAGCAGCGATAGGGACAGACCGGCCTTGACCAGATTGCGGCGATCGAACTGAGTCACGGCGGGCACACTCCCTTGCAGCAGGGTGCGGACTGCACGCCGGACCACGCCCGGCATCGCATCGCACCCTGTCATGGTGGGAAGACGGACCAGCCCGACGAAACCCGACACGAAAAGCGGCCGGCAACGACGACTTTAGTGGTCTTCCGGCCTAACCGCGGGGCGGATGGAGATCGTCTTCGGACCATAAGCGACATCGACATGATAGGCCGCCTGCACCGCCTGTAGCGCCCGATCGGTATCGGCGATGTGGAAGCGTCCGCTGATCGGCAGCGCCTGCAAGCTGCGATCCTGCAACAGGATCGGGCGCCTCGAATAGCGTTGCACCTTGCCGATCAGCACGCCGAGCGGAATATCGGACGCTTCGAACCACCCGGACTTCCAGTCGGGCGCGCCCTCCGCGATGCGCGGCTGCGCGACGACATGCCCGTCGACGACACGCGCACCGTCTCCCTTGCGCACCACGAGATTGGCCGCGCCGTCCACGCCGACCTCCACCGCGCCGCGATATACCGACACCGCAGTCCGCGTCGGGCTTTGGCGGTCGACGTTGAACGCGGTACCCAACACGCGCACCGATGTGGTGCCGCTGGTGACCCGGAATGCCCGGACGCCCTCATGCCGAACGTCGAAGAACGCTTCGCCGCGCACCAGCGTCGCGGTGCGTTCCCACGGCAGGATCCGGACGCGCAGCTCGGTATCGCTGCTCAGGTCCACCCGCGATCCATCTGCCAGCACGACCGACCGGATCTTGCCCGCGCCGCTACGGTAGGTGCTCGTCGACACGATCGGCAGGATCAGCAGAATCGCGAGCAGCATCGCGCACGCGGCCGCCGCCAACCGGGGGG